>CBETCF010000079.1:0-9626 GCA_965534785.1 uncultured Psychrobacter sp. | reverse complement strand
TGACATAGTTCTTATTATCCTTAATAATGTCTATTAAAGATAACAAAAATCTATGTCAAAGTTTGTGCAGAAATTATGAATAAATTAAAAAATATTAACTACACCATCCGAATCGCACCATCTAAGCGAATCACTTCGCCATTTAGATAAGCGTTGTCAATGATATGCATAACTAGTTTGGCAAATTCATCTGGCGCACCCAAACGTTTAGGATAAGGAACAGCACCCTCTAATTGCGTACGTGCCTTTTCCGGCAAACTCTCCATCATCGGCGTAGCGAATACGCCAGGGGCTATAGTCATCACCCTAATACCATGACGGGTCAATTCACGCGCTAGTGGTAACATCATACCAACTACGCCAGCTTTAGAAGACGCATAACTCGCTTGTCCGACTTGCCCATCAAAAGCGGCGATAGAAGCGGTATTAATAATAATACCGTTATCCGCATTTTGCTCATTGCTGCTAGCAGTAGCAGCGACACGCTTGGCGATACTGGACGCCACTAAGCGCGCGACATTGAAGGAACCAACTTGATTGATAGTGACGCCGCGGGTGAAAGCCTCTAAATCTGCTGGATTATTTTCACGATCTAATAGCTTTTGCACCACTGCGATGCCAGCGCAGTTGATAGAGCCTTGTAGCCCGCCAAAATCTTGTTCAGCTAAATCAACCGCCGCTTGTACCTCATCGCCACTAGTGACATCACAGCGTACAAAACGAACGCTATCACCGAGCTCACTAGCTAAAGCTTTGCCCGTCTCTTCATTGAGATCGGCGATAATTACTTTGCCGCCCTGAGTATTAATTGCGCGAACTACTGCTTCACCTAATCCTGAAGCGCCGCCAGTAACTAAAAAGCTATTATCCTGTATTTGCATAAATCTTCCTTAATTGGTTTTTGAATTTTACTATTAATTAGTTGAGAGAGTCTAATGATTTGAGAGAGTCGCTCGTTTAACCCTCAGATAAGCTACGTAATAAAAAGCGCTGGATTTTACCACTGGGCGTTTTAGGCAAGGAAGCGATAAACTCAACCTGACGAGGATAAGCATGAGCCGATAGTCGCTCTCTTACCAAAGCTTTGATCTGTTCGGCAAGCTCATCATTACCTTCGATACCGTCTTTTAGCACTACATAAGATTTAATAATATGACCTCGCGCCTCATCAGCGATACCGACCGCCGCAGACTCAGCCACCGCTTCGTGCTCCATCACACTGTTCTCTACATCGGTTGGCCCTACTCGGTAACCGGCGGTAGTAATGATGTCATCGTCACGCCCTGAGAACCAGTAAGTGCCATCGCTGTGACGTTCAACCACATCGCCAGTAAGATAATAATCTCCGTCAAAAGCTTGCTTCTCATTCCAGCTATAACCCCGAAAATAAAACGCTGGCGACTGACTGACTACTACCGCTAACTGCCCTTGCTCACCATCCGACAATACTTGCATGCCTTCATCTAATACTACCAAACTATGACCTGGTAGCGCCATACCCATTGAGCCTACCGGGCATTTGTGCTCAAGCGCATGATGCTCACAGCAAGTCATACCCGTCTCAGTCTGCCCGTATTGATCACAGACTTTGCAGCCTAAATGACTCTCCACCCAGCCGACCACTTCGGTGTTCAAGGTCTCGCCAGCCGAGTTAGCACAGCGTAGAGTTAGTTTTTTATCACTATCATTTTTGTCGCTATGATTACTGAAAACGCCACTAGATTTCATCATCCGAAAAGCGGTTGGCGATGAGGCTAAATTGGTAATTTTGTGGCGTAGCATAAAGTCGCGGGTATCAGTAGCATCAAAGCCTGCTTCATTAAAATGAGTGGTCATTCCCAATAGTAACGGACCCGTAATGGCATAATAAAGACCATACGCCCAGCCCGGATCCGCCATATTCCAGTAATTATCCGACTCACGCAAATCAATAGCATAGCGCATATACAAATAAAACGCTGACAATGCTGATAGAGGCACACTAACCCCTTTAGATTTGCCAACCGTGCCTGAGGTGAACATTTGCAGAAAGGGGGCGTCAGTATCTAATACTACTGGCTCAAAGCTTTGCGCTTGCTGAGCCACGCTTGTACTATAGTCATCATAGCTCCACTCTGCATCCTTCTCCCCTTCACCAACTAGCACCATTTTAGCTTGCTGCGCTAAGTCTGCGAACTTGTGACGGTTCTCGCTATTAGTAAACACCACCTTAGTATTGGCTTTATCCATACGGTACTTAATCGAGTCATAACCAAAAGCGGTAAACAGCGGCTGATATACCGCGCCGATTCGCCAAGTAGCAAGGACAATGACTAATAGCTCGGGCGTACGGGGCAGCATAGTAGCGACTTGATCGCCTACTGTTACGCCATAAGACTGTAATAGATTGGCAACTTGCGCACTGGCTTTATCTAATTCATTAAAGCTCATACGCGTCACTTTATTAGCGGTATCTTCGTGCACGAGCGCTATTTTATTGCCTTGTCCCTCTCGAATATGACGACCACAGCAAGCCATATAAGCGTTCAGTCTATCCTCAGGGTGATCAGCAAATATCTCTGTCAGTAGTGAAGACATATCGAAGGTATTATAATAGTCGTTATAGTCTTTTGGGGCAGTAATAGGTGCAAGGCTCATAAGCTAATCCTTTAGCAATAGTAGTCAAACTAAAAATTTTAAGCGGTTAATATTCAAAATTATAAGCTATCAAGTATTTAGGCATATCTTTTATACCTACTTCATAGCTATCCTCTATTAGTAACGCATTTTTATTCTTCTTTCAATACGTGATGTATCGTTTATACATAACTATTACTTCGGTGAATTAATTACATTCAAAAATCCAAGTAACGCCTTCTCTTCCACGCTTTGATAGTTTTTAGTACGTCCACGTCTGGCATTTTTATAGGACTCAAAAAACTCTCCAGCTAAGAACTTGTCAATAACGATAGGATTGATGTAAGAGCTGCGGCAAACGCTTGGCGTATTGCCCAATTCCTCAGCGACACTCTTGACCATCTCTGTCACTAACGTTTGACGTAGTTTACTATCCGGCTCGCTAGCTAAAATCTCTTTACCAGCTGAGGTCTGCAACTCTTCATATAGGTAACTAGCTGCCAATACACTCGCCATCCAAGTGCGAAAGTCCTTGGCGCTATAGAGTCTATTAGTGCAGTCCGAGGCAGTCTTAATATCTTCACAAAGATGCTGACGCAAATAATCATTAACATCGGAGCTATCAACCACGTGCTTATCGCCATTATCATCTAAGTATTTGAAAATCTGATAACCAGGTAACTCTGAGCAAGCCTGCACAATATCTATCAAGCGCTCATCTTGCAGCTCAATATGATGAGCTTTAGCACTTTTACCGACGAAATCAAAAGCTAAGCCATTGTCAGTCTCACTCACATGCTTACTACGTAAAGTACTAAGACCATAGCTCTTATTAAGCTTAGCATAGCGACTATTACCAATACGAATCAAGGTGGTCTCAAGTAATTTGACTACTGCTGCTAGTACATTATCATGTGATAAGGCTTCTGCCTCCAAATCACTTTCAACTTGCGCGCGCAAATTAGGCAAGGCTTCGGCAAAACCTATCATCGCCTCGAACTTGGCTTGATCACGGACACTATCCCAAAGCTCGTGATAGAGGTATTGCTTACGTGCTTTGTCATCGCGACCTGTCGATTGCAAATGACCGTTGTCATGCTGACAAATCCATACCTCCGACCACATCGGTGGAATCACTAAGGCATCAAAACGCTGGCGCAACTTCTTATCCTTAACAGTTTTGCCAGTAGCATCTCGGTAAGTAAAACCTCGTCCATGACGACGGCGCTCAAACCCCGGCTCTTCATCGCTGACGTAACGCAATTTGGCCTGCTTGGCTAGGCGCTCATAATCATGGCGCAAATCTTCAATCGTGGCGTCTTTGACTGTGGTAGCCATAACATAAATTCCTTTGTTATTAATTATCACTTAAGATAAACACTATTGTTTTAGCATAATTAATTAAAGTTATTTTTACTGTTAAGTTGAGGCAGATAATGTGTAGCGGTATGTAAAAGCTTGGTCTTTTAAAAGCTAGCCATAAAAAAAGCGCCAAGTAGTGAACTTGGCGCTTTTCATAATCATAAGACTTTAGCTAAAAGCGCTTATTTACCATAAACACATAAATAAGCGCTTTCGACTTCAACTTTAACGTTGAACTTTTTATCCGCTTCAACGGTGAATTGCTCGCCAGCCTTAAAGGTTTGCCACTCCTCACTATCTGGTAGCTTTACCGTTAATGCACCACTGACCACACTCATGGTTTCAAATTCGCTAGTACCAAACTCGTACTCGCCTATCTCCATGACACCGACAGTAGCGGGTTTAGTCGCGGTTTGAAAGGCGATAGAGGTAACTTTATTATCGAAATAAGTGTTAACGCTTGGCATAGATTTTCCTTAAGTAAGTTATATTAAGATTTTTTTAGAATAAGAATTACAAACCTGCTTTTAGACTGGCCTCAATAAACTGATCTAAATCGCCGTCGAGGACCGCGCTAGTATTAAAGGTTTCAACGCCAGTGCGCAAGTCTTTGATACGCGAATCATCAAGCACATAAGAGCGAATTTGACTGCCCCAACCGACATCAGACTTATTATCTTCAACCGCTTGCTGCGACTCCATACGTTTTTGCATCTCTAGCTCATAGAGCTTGGCACGTAGCAGCTTCATAGCCGTAGCTTTGTTACCATGTTGGCTACGCTCGTTCTGACAAGTCACTACTACGCCAGTGGGCTCATGGGTAATACGCACCGCAGAATCAGTAGTGTTGACATGCTGACCACCGGCGCCCGATGAACGATAAGTATCAATGCGTAGATCGGCTGGATTGATATCGATCTCAATATCATCATCAATCTCAGGCGACACAAACACCGCAGCAAAAGAAGTATGGCGGCCATTATTACTATCAAAAGGTGACTTACGTACTAAACGATGGACGCCAATTTCAGTACGTAACCAACCAAAGGCATAATCGCCTTTAATCTCAATAGTGGCAGACTTAATACCGGCCACGCTACCTGACGACACTTCGATCACCTCAACTTTAAAACCATGCGCTTCCGCCCAGCGCGTGTACATACGTAGCAGCATCTCCGCCCAATCTTGCGCTTCAGTACCGCCACTACCCGATTGAATATCTAGATAGCAATTATTCGGGTCCATCTCACCGCTGAACATCCGGCGAAACTCTAAATCAGCCACGCGCTTTTCAGCGTTGTCTAATTCTGATTGCACGTCTTTAAGTAGCGACTCATCTTCAGCTTCAACCGCTAGCTCTAGCATCGCTGCCGCATCTTCTAAGGTCGTTTCTAATGAAACCACCACATCGATGACCCCATCGAGCTGACTCTTTTCTTTACTGATTTTGGTTGCGCGCTCTGGATCGTTCCAAAGCTCCGGACTCTCCATCTCTAAGTTGACTTCTTCTAAGCGTTCTTGCTTACCATCGAAGTCAAAGATACCTCCGCAGGTCCTGTCCACGCTCGGATAAGTCTTTGATTTGTTCTTGGTACGGGTTAATTTCCATCGGGTATCCTGTTATTTTTACTGAATAAAATTTGAAATACTAAGCTGCATTTTTATCTTAATAAAACTAAATCGACCAATCTTCAACGGCCCAGCGGTGCGCTAAAGCATGAGCATGTAAAGCCTTATCAGGCGACACACAAACAGCGATATCAGCCCATTCAAGCAGCGGAATATCGTTTTTGGAATCAGAATAAGCATAGGTTTTCTCAAACTTTATGCCGTCCAATTGTTTTTTATCAAGCCACTTATCAAGGTGATAAATCTTACCTTCTTTAAAATTGGGCTTATCTGCTAATTTACCCGTATAGCGTTCATCGACTATTTCAAGTGGCGTCGATAACACATTGGCATCTTCTATACCAAAACGCTTGGCAATCGCTGACACTACAAAATCATTGGTTGCCGATATAATCACCACATCATGACCTTGCTCAATATGCTCACATAACACTTCCATCGCTTTTGGGCGGATGTGTGGCTCAATCTCAGACTCAATATAGTCCTCACGCAGCTCACAAAGTCTATCCATCGGTAAACTACTCAAAAACTGCGCGACAAATTCATTGTACTCAGTGGCATCGAGCGTACCTTCTATATAGTCATTATAGAATTTCTGATTGGCCGTGCGGTATTGAGCTTCATCGACTAAGCCATGTTTGACAATATACTCACCCCAAAGATAATCACTGTCGACATCTAGCAAAGTATGATCTAAATCAAATAAAGCTAAAGTACGCTCATTAATAGGGGTTGCTGTAGAAGGCTTATTCATAAAACATACTCGCTGAAGATAAGGGATGACATGCTAATTCAAGCGCCCTAAGTTAAGAGCGCCTGCTTACTAGTAAAATCATTAGGCTTTTTCTAAACTAGGTAATAAACAAAATTATTCTCTGTTTTTCTATTCGCAAGGCTAATAAAATTTGCAAAGTAGACTGCTTACATTAAAAACCAAATAGGATTATTCTGGCTGCTCAATCTCTATCAAGCCCGTTTTGAACTTCTGGCAGCGCTCAGCGTAATGCATAGCCGACAGCTTTAACATCGCCGCTTGCTCATCAGTTAAGGTTTTTACCACTTTAGCAGGTGCGCCCATCACTAATGAATTATCGGGAATCTCTTTACCTTCAGTGACTAAAGCCTTGGCACCGATAATACAATTCTTGCCAATTTTGGCTTTATTCAACACTACCGCTCCAATACCAATTAAGCTGTTATCGCCGACTTCACAGCCATGTAGCATGGCTAAATGTCCAATGGTCACATAGTCACCGATTTTGACTTCGATACCAGCATCGGTATGGATAACGCTGTTTTCTTGCACATTACTATAGTCGCCGATATGAATACGCTCGTTATCACCGCGAATCACTGCGCCAAACCAAACGCTAGCTTGATGACCCAAATATACGTCGCCAATAACTCGAGCAGTGTCTGCGACCCAACCGTTAAAAGGGACGGCAAACTCAGGTTTTTTATCTAAATATTGATAAATCATAACTATCCTTGTTAATTATAAAGATTGTAGTAACTGTTAAGCCGCCAAAAATAGGCAGGCAAAATTTAATAAAATAATTTTATAGGTTTTATGAGTCAATTGTCCTAAAATAAGGCCGCTCAAGACTCACTCACTGACGGTGCAAATAATAGCACTTTGACAGCGATAGTGAAAAGCCTCTTTGGAAAACCTACTATGAATCCTACTATAACTACTCGCTACTCTCTCTCGCTGTTACTGTTAGCCAGTAGCCCATTCATAATGACGGCTAGTTATGCTGACAGCAACTCCAGTTTAGAGAAAGCTGGAAGTGTGGTTGCCATAGCGATACCGGCTATCGCTTATGGTAGCACTTATTATAAGGATGACAAGGAAGGTCGTGAGCAATTTTATCGGGCTTTTGGCACCAATGTGGCGACGACTTATGCGCTAAAAGCAGTTATCGATAAAGAGCGGCCCAATGGTGACGGCGATAATTCCTTTCCTTCTAGTCATACCTCAGCTGCCTTTCAAGGCGCTAGCTTTATTCATCAACGTTACGGGCTTGAGTATAGCATTCCAGCCTATTTGGGCGCAGGTTTTGTAGCGTATAGTCGTTTGGAAGCCGACGAACATGATGTAGTAGATGTGCTAGCTGGAGCGGCTTTGGGCATGGTTAGCAGCTGGTACTTTACCACCAATTATAATGATCAACTGATCATTGCGCCTAATTTATCGCCCGACTATTACGGCTTGACGGTCAACTATCAATTTAAATGATTTACTTGCATAATAGTACTAGCTCTCATTATCAAAGTTTAGTACAATGCTCAAAATCTGTGCCTAAGCGAGTGGACATGATGTAAGTTACTCTTCACCTTTAAGTGAACCAAGTATCTTTTCATCTATTTGTCTTCTCGCTTTTTTGTGGAAAAATTTTGGCTTTAGTCTTTTTTATAGCTGCCTAAAAATAAGCGTAAATTATCGATTAATCACCAAACTTACTTCTACAAAAATTATGGCAAATAACATTAATAGCGGAGGCAAACCCTTGAATTCATCGACAGAAACACAAGCAATTTTGGCATTAGCAGATGGTACGATTTTTCGAGGTGTAAGTATCGGTAGTTCTGGTCACAGGGTCGGTGAAGTGGTCTTCAATACCGCGATGACGGGCTATCAAGAAATCCTAACCGACCCAAGTTATGCGCGCCAATTGGTTACCCTCACCTATCCGCATATCGGCAATACCGGTACTAATGATGAGGACGCTGAATCGGGTAACGTCGATTATAAGCATCAAATATGGGCAGAAGGCCTAATCATTCGTGATGCCACTTTATCTACTTCAAACTTCCGTAGCACAGAATCACTTAGCGACTATCTACAGCGTCACGATACAGTGGCTATTGCTGAGATTGATACCCGTCAGTTGACTCGTCTTTTGCGTGAAAAAGGCGCTCAAAACGGTTGTATCATGACGGCTGCTAACGGCGATGAAATCAGTCAAGAGGATGAGCAACAAGCGGTACAACTTGCAAAAGAATTCGCTGGTATAGAAGGCATGGACTTGGCAAAAGAATGTTGCCATCCTGAAGGCTTTGAGTGGACAGCAGGAACTTGGGAATTATCCGATACTCTACTTAATCGTGATGCGCCGGGCAGTCATGACAGCGGTACTGGCGGCTTCTTCAAGCAACTTGGTAAGCAAATTGAGCACAAATATGATGTGGTCGCTTATGACTTCGGCACTAAGACCAATATCTTACGTATGCTGGTAGACATTGGCTGTAAAGTAACGGTCGTGCCTGCGCAAACGCCTATCGAAGACGTCATCGCGATGAATCCAGATGGTATCTTTTTATCGAACGGCCCTGGTGATCCAGCCGCCTGTGATTATGCTATTGAGAGCGTGCGCCATATTATTGAAGAAACCGACATTCCAACTTTCGGGATTTGCTTAGGTCATCAGCTACTAGGGCTTGCCAGCGGCGCTAAAACTATTAAGATGAAAACTGGGCATCATGGTGCGAACCATCCGGTACAAGATCTAGAGACTGGCGTAGTAATGATTACCAGTCAAAACCATGGTTTCGCTATCGACGAAGACACTTTACCTGATAATGTAAAGTCCACCCATCGCTCATTATTTGATGGCACTAACCAAGGCATTGAGCTGACTAATAAGCCAGTGTTTAGCTTCCAAGGACATCCAGAAGCAAGTCCTGGTCCTCATGACGCAGCTGAGCTGTTTGATAAGTTTGCTGGGATGATGGAAAAGGCTAAGGCTGAACAAGCTTAATCGGTCAATCAATGAATAGCATCAATAAATGACATTATTAATGAATATACTAGGCGCTAAGAGTAATCTTAGCGCCTAAAGTTGCAGCAACTAGCAACTTTAAGAACACCTAAATCATAATATATCTAAAAAAGGTAGCTCAAGTTATGCCAAAACGTACCGACATAAAAAGCATTCTTATCATTGGCGCAGGCCCCATCGTGATCGGCCAAGCGTGCGAGTTTGACTATTCAGGCGCGCAGGCCTGTAAAGCACTCC
>CBETCF010000078.1:0-9855 GCA_965534785.1 uncultured Psychrobacter sp. | reverse complement strand
TTTTTATCTCAAAAAATAAGCTATAAGCCTTTAGATGAAAAGCTTATAGCTATACTTAACTTAATTTTATTATATCGCCACTAAGCTTTATTAGCCGCTTTTCTAAGCTCATGACGTAGTATTTTGCCAACGGTCGATTTGGGTAACTCATCAATAAACTCAATATGACGAGGGCATTTATAACCCGCTAGATTTTCTTTACACAGCGCTTTTATGTCCTCCTCATTTAAACTCTGATCGCCTTTTACGATATAAGCCTTGACGGATTCACCTTGAAGCTCATCAGCAATACCAACCACAGAGCACTCAGCCACTTTAGGATGAGTCTCAATGATGTTTTCAACTTCGTTAGGATAGACATTAAAGCCACTAACAATGATCATATCTTTTTTGCGGTCATATATTTTGATAGCGCCTTCTTCATTCATAGAAGCGATATCACCGGTTTTCAAATAGCCATCTGCGGTAAAAAATTTGCTGCTATCCATATTATGATAATGGGTAATGACATTATCACCTTTGATGCACATCTCACCCACTTCGCCTAACTCTAGAACCTCTCCATCATCATTACGGATACTAATATCGACTCCAGGTAATGGCAAGCCAACGTTACCACTGTATTTAGTGCCATCGAATGGATTGGCGGTGCCGACGCCAAGTGTTTCTGACATACCCCAACCTTCAAGAATAGGTAAACCGGTGACTTCAAGCCAGCGTCTAGCAGTTTCGGGGGTCGCTGCCATACCGCCAACCACCGTTAATTTGCATTCTGAGAAGTCTAATTTACTAAATTCGGGGTTATTAACAAAAGCTTGGAAAAGAGTATTAACACCAGGTAGAAAATGGAAGGGACGTTTAGCTAGAATTTTAATAAAGCCTGGAATATCGCGTGGATTGGTCACTAAAGTGAGATGTTGGCCTACGCTCAAGCCTACTATTGAACAGATAAAAGCGTAAATATGATAAAGCGGCAAGGCGATAATACTATTCATCTGTGTATCATCAGCGATGTCAGCATAAACCGGTTTGAACCATTCAATGAACTGATAAGTGGCGGTCACCACGTTTTTATTAGTAATCAAAATACCTTTGGCAACGCCAGTAGTGCCGCCGGTATATTGCAACATTAATAAGTCATCAGCTTGGGCAGTAGGACGATTATAAGGTAAGCTTTTAGCTTGTTTTAACAGTGCTTTATAGCTAGTGACATCATATTTAGCGTTGGATTTTAAATTATAACTAGGGATAGCTTTTTTGACATACTTGGCTGCAACATCTATCAGCGCACCTTTCGCTGTACCTAGCATGTCGCCAATTTTGCTAATGACGACTGTTTTGACTGGTGTCTCTTCAACTATTTTCTCTAAAGTACTGCAGAAAGGCTCTAAAATAAATATTGCCGCGGCGTCGGAATCAATTAACTGGTGCTTTAGTTCACGAGCGCTATATAAAGGGTTGATCAAAGTCGTCACCATACCCGCGCGAATGACCCCTATAACCACAGGCAAATACTGATGAACATTGGGCATCATAATACCTATGACTGAGCCTTTGGCTAGTCCTAAGTTTTGGAGCCAAGAGGCAATAGTCAACGACATCTGGTCAATTTGTGCATAAGAATAACTGACGCCCATATTGCTAGAAAATTCTCGATTGGCGTATTCTATTAATTTATCATCTAAGATATCGATGACTGTATTGTGCAGCAGATCTATCTGTGCATTGACCCCTGCTGGATAACTCTGTGTCCAAAACTTATCCATAACTTACCTTCCTTGGTAATTGGTTTTAATAATAAGTGATTTAAGCAATTATACTAATAAGCTACTAGTCAATTTTTTGCCATCCTAAGGTACTGTAATGCTCATCTTGATGCGCAAATAGTGGATGTGCTTTAGCCTCCTCTAAGCTTAAGACAGGAGTGACGCAAACGTCTGCTGACTCAAAGAGCTGCTGCCAAAACTCAAGCGATTGACTTGCAAACTTTTCAGCAACTGCTTTGACGGCCTCTTTACTAGCTGGCAAGTTTGGCATAACGCCGCGCTGCCAATGAGTATCCTTATATTCAGGCAACTCTAGAACTTCACATAATCCTTGCCAAAACTTCAGCTCTAACGAACCTACCGCCATGTAACGATCATCCGCAGTTTTGTATAGACGATAACAAGGTAATAGCCCACCCAAAAAGTCATGTTGGGGTAACGGATTCTGACCTGAAAAGCTTTTGACTAGTGTCCCTGTCGCTTTGGGCATAATCATGTGATTATATAAACTATGAGTCATACTAACCGCAACATGACGCCCTTTGCCAGTACGCTGAGCGGCAAACACTGCCGCTAGCAATGCAATCACCGCCGTATCGCTACCGCCAGCCAGATCAGCAAACTGTACATTAGGCATAGCCTGTTCGCCCTTTGCCGTACGCAACTGATCCAGTACGCCACTCATCGCCATAAAGTTGATATCGTGACCGGCTTTGTCCGCCCAATCATGAGTCACATCGCTGCCATCAACCATACCATAGCCCGTGATTGAGACGATAACTAGCTTGGGGTTTATTGCATGCAAGGTTTGGGCGTCTAAACCCATACCCTTTAGCACTCCAGGACGAAAGCTATCGAGCATGACATCAGCGTCCTTAAGGTGCTCTTTGACTGACGCTATACCTTGAACATCACGAAAATCTACCTTCTCGATAGTTTTACCGTGATTTAAGGCATCAAACAATCCACCCAAAGCGCGAGCAGGATCACCACCTTTTGGCTCGATCTTGATAATATCTGCGCCCAGATCAGCAAGCAAACGCGTGGCAAAAGGCCCAGGCAGATTGCGCGTCAAATCAACGACACGCAACCCTTGTAAGCAATCGCTCATTTGACTAATAGCTGATGTATGTAAAATATCATTATTAGCCATCTACAAACTCCTCGCCACTTGCAGCCATCTCTACCAAGATGTTAGCCGGTTCAAAACGCTCGCCATATTGCTTTGCTAGCTCACGGCTACGGGCTACAAACTTATCTACACCCATGGAGTTAATAAACTGCAAAGTACCGCCTTGATGCGGCGCAAAACCCCAACCAAAGATAGAACCAATATTGGTATCCGCCACTGAGCGCACCACATTTTCTTCATAGCACTTAGCAGATTCGTTAGCTTGAATAAACATCAAACGATCTACCAAATCTTGTTGGCTAGGCTGCTGCGCTGTAGTCGGATATAAATTAACTAACTCAGGCCATAAGTGCTTATCACCTTTTTCTGGATAGTCATAGAAACCTTTGCCGTTCTTTTTGCCTTCGCGCTCATGCTCATTTACAAAGCTATTAAGAATATCGTAGGAAAGAGGCATAACCATCGTCTGGCCTTCGTCTTGCATATCTTTTTTCTGCTGCTCAATCACATGCAAGGCTAAGCTCAATGACACCTCATCTTGTAGCGCCAGCGGCGGCATAGGCATACCGGTTTTCATACCAGCGACTTCGATACTGCGCGGATGGACGCCCTCGCCTAACATGGCTACGCCTTCTGAGACGTAAGTGCCAAATACTCTTGAGGTGTAAAAACCGCGACTGTCATTGACGACGATTGGCGTTTTGCCGATTTGCAGCACATAATCAAAGGCTTTAGCTAAGGTTTCGTCATCCGTTTTTTCACCGACAATAATTTCAACCAAAGGCATCTTGTCGACTGGCGAGAAGAAATGCAGACCGATAAATTGCTGTGGACGCTTGCTCGCTTCAGCCAATCCGGTGATAGGCAAGGTTGAGGTGTTAGAGGCATAAATCGCTGATTCAGGGATAACCGCTTCAGATTGCTCAGTGCATTTGGCTTTGATTTCGCGGTTCTCAAATACCGCTTCGATAACCAAATCACAGTCTGCTAAGTCATCATAAGAAACGGTTGGATGAATACGCGCCAGTAATGCTTGTTTCTTCTCTTCGGTAGAGCGTTTACGGCTAATGGCTTTATCTAGAATAGTCTCAGAATACCCTTTGCCTTTTTCAGCACCCGCCAACTCAGTATCAAGGAGCACCACATCTATGCCTGCTTTGGCAGTGACATAAGCGATTCCTGCACCCATCATTCCCGCACCGAGAATGCCGACTTTCTTGGTCTTGTAACGCTCAAAGCCATCAGGACGAGACTGACCCTTTTTGATGTTATTAAGCTGCGTCCACAAGGTGCCGATCATATTTCTGGATTCAGAGGATAAGACACAGGCGACAAAAAAGCGTGACTCGATCTTCAGTCCAGTATCGATATCGACGATACAGCCTTCAAAGACGCTAGACATAATATGCGTGATCGCCGGATAGTTACCGTGCGACTTCTGATGAGCCATGGCAGGTGCGATAGAGAACACTTGCACCACTTTGGGGTGCATGCTGTTACCGCCTGGGATTTTAAAGCCTTTTTTGTCCCAAGGTTGCTGCGCTTTTGGATTAGCATTAATCCACTCTTTCGCTTGCGCTAACATGTCATCTTTGTCGGTAGCCGTAGCATCGATAAGACCGATATCTAAGGCCGCTTTAGGCCGCAACTCGACCCCTTGCGTCATCAGCTCAAGCGCTTTTTGAATGCCGACGAGCCTTGGCAGGCGCTGAGTACCACCGCCACCCGGCAATAATCCTAGCTTGACTTCTGGCAAACCTAGTTTGGTCTTTGGCGAATCAATAGCAATACGGTAGTGACAGGCTAATGCCAGCTCAAGCCCGCCGCCCAGTGCCGTTCCCGTCATAGCAGCGACCACAGGTTTACCCGAGGTTTCAAGTTTACGTAAGCTACCTTTCAAGTCTTCAACTAAATCAAAAGCTTGCTCAGCGGTTTCTATCTTAGAAAGCTGATCAATATCTGCGCCAACCACGAAGCTATCTTTTGCTGAGGTTAGGATGAGGCCTTTAGCAGACTCATCATTGATAAAACTGTCCGTCATAGCGGCAAAAGCGTCTGTAAAACCGTCACCGATAACGTTCATTTTTCGATCGCTTTGATCGATAGTAACAGTAACTATGCCATCATCACGCTGCGCTGAAAAATTGGCTAGAGTGTTAATAGCATCAATGCTATCTGTAGCTGTATTTGTAGTCATTTTTTATCCTTTAAATGATCTCTTGATTATCACTATCTAGGTGATGATTAAATTTTTAAACACGTTCGATGATAGTCGCAATACCCATACCACCACCTACGCACAAAGTAATCATCGCGGTCTTGAGATCGCGACGCTCTAATTCATCAAGCACGGTAGTCATGAGCATAGCGCCTGTAGCTCCTAGCGGATGACCCATAGCAATAGCACCACCATTGACGTTGACGATATCAAGCGAGATGCCAAAGTCATTAGCGGTGTTCATAGGAACCGCGGCAAAGGCTTCGTTGATCTCCCACAGATCGATATCTGAGGCTTTCATACCGGCTTTGTCTAGAGCTTTTTGGCAGGCAGGTGTTGGGCCTGTCAGCATAATCGCTGGTTCTGAGCCAATAACCGCGGCCATAGTAATTTTGGCGCGAGGTTTGAGACCGGCCTTTTTGCCAGCAGCAGCGCTACCGATTAAGCATAAAGCGGCACCATCAACGATACCCGATGAATTACCCGCATGATGCACATGGTTTACTTTTTCGATAGTGGTATATTTATCTAAGATTACGCTATTGAAACCCATCTGACCGGGCATCACAAAAGAAGGGTTTAGCCCTGCTAAAGTCTCAACCGTGGTGTTTGGACGAATGGTCTCATCTTTATCAAGTAACAACATGCCATTAAGGTCTTTGACTGGTACCACTGATTTGTCATAATAACCTTGCTCCCAAGCGTTGGTAGCACGGCGATGTGATTCAGTAGCGAACTCGTCGACATCAGTACGACTAAAGCCTTTGAGCGTAGCTATGGTATCGGCGCCTACCCCTTGTGGGACAAAGGCAGTTGCCGTGTTGACGCGTGGATCCATATACCAAGCGCCGCCATCAGAGCCCATCGGTACACGGCTCATGGACTCGACACCGCCAGCGACGATCAGATCTTCCATACCTGACATGACTTTGGCCGCAGCAAGGTTGATGGACTCAAGTCCTGAAGCACAGTATCTCGAAAGCGTGACACCAGCGACGCTTTGATCCCAATCGGCATCGATCGCCGCAATACGAGCGATGTCAGAACCTTGTTCGCCAACGGGCGTGACACAGCCAAGCACGATATCGTCGACTAAGCTAGTGTCTAAACTATGACGCTGCTCCATCTCCTTTAATAAACCTCGCACCAACCAAATAGGCGATGCTTGGTATAAAGAGCCGTCTTTCTTGCCTTTACCACGTGGGGTACGAATACTGTCATAGATATAAGCAGTCTCAGTCATAAAAAATCCTTTTTTTCTTTAATTAAGCCATAAATAAACAATATCAAATCAAGCTATAAGAGTCATAAAACAATAATCTTATAAAGCAGCAGTGTTATTAAGCGAAAATCACATAAAACGTGCCGCAAGCTCTTTCATAATCTCATTGGTGCCGCCATAAATTTTCTGTACCCGAGCATCGGCATATAAACGCGCAATAGGATACTCTTTCATATAACCATAACCACCGAACAGCTGCACACACTCATCGATGACCTCGCACTGTTTTTCAGTGACCCAGTATTTGATTAATGAAGCATGGGGAATAGACAGTCTTTTTTCCATAATCGCATCTATTGCTAAGTCACACATACTATGGGCAGCTAGATAATTGGCATAACATTCTGCCATTTTGAATTTAGTATTTTGAAATTTCCAGATAGGTTTGCCAAAGGCTTCGCGTTGTTTGACATAATCGAGAGTCAGATTAATCGCCAGCTTCATCGCGCCAATGCCTGTCAGCGCGATAATTAAGCGCTCACGCGGCAGCTCTTGCATCATTTGAATAAAACCCATGCCTTCTATCGGGCCGAGCAGATTTTTCTGCGGGACGCGCATATTGCTAAAGAAAAGCTCTGAGGTGTCCTGCGAAGGCAAACCAACTTTGTCCAAGTTGCGACCGCGCTCAAAACCTTCTAAACCATCCGTCTCTACGACGATAAGCGAGACACCTTGAGCACCCTTATCACGATCCGTTTTGCAAGCCACCAAAATGAGATTGGCATGCTGACCATTAGTAATAAAAGTCTTAGACCCATTAATGATATAGTCATCGCCATCTTTTACCGCATAAGTCTTTAGAGCTTGCAAGTCAGAGCCTGTGCCCGGTTCCGTCATAGCGATAGCCGCGATATATTCGCCACTAGCCATTTTGGGTAACCACTCTTTCTTTTGCTCTTCGGTACCGTGACCCAAAATATAAGGGGCTACGATTCCTGAATGCACGATACCGCCAAAACCTGACTGGTTAGACTCTGCTTGCGCGTAGATGATGGCTACTTCATCACGGAAATCACCGCCGCCGCCGCCATACTCTTCAGGCATTGAGGCGCACAAGAAGCCGTTCTCGCCGGCTTCTTCCCAAGCCTCGCGGTCGATCAAGCCATTTTTACGCCATTCTTCATCTTTTGGCTCCCAACCTTTAAACATTTTAAGCGCACTTTCATAGATCATTTTGCGCTCTTCAGTCATCCAGTCCGGGGCTAAGTTCTCAATACTCATATTGTCTATCCTTGACGAGGTTATAAAGTGATAATTAATCTTAGGTTCTATATAAAACTTAATGATGAACTTTATTATAAATGGTAATTAAAATTACCCTTACGTAAGTCTCCATTATTATTTTTAAGCATTCAATCTTATGGCCTATACTAGAATAGTAAATATAGTGATGCAACTATTATCTTAATAATGGTAATTAAAATTACTATTATAAATAACTAACTAGCAATGACTTAAGTCTGCTCTTTCAGATGACCTTCTCTGTGAATACCTAAACCTCTCATCAAAAGCTCTGCCCTCAACAATCGACTTTATGGCTATTTTATAACTCCTTGAATAATAGACACTTTATCATTATGAGACTGGTAAACTCATTGATACTAGCAAAAGCAATTAAACTGCTAATGCTAGGTACTATATAGCCTTAAAGGTATTTCTGGCTTGGGTTTTACTTAGCTAACGCACTAAATACTACGTCTTAAAATCTAATTTTAAAAACATAGATATGTATAAAACGTTCTGCTATAGTCGATTAACAGTGGCTAGTCATAATGACGCAGCCAAGCATTAGACACAGGATGTGTCTAAGACCAAAACTAGGTGAACCATAGCATGGAAGCTTTATCCTCTATCTCTGCACACCAGTCTCTACACAAGACACCTCCGCTTGATTCTGGACATCATTTTGATGCCAACAGGCACTGGGCGGCCTCTTTAAACCTAGGGTTCGATACCCGAGCCGATGGCGACACCTCTATTACTCGCATGTGCAAAGCTCATCATTACGGGCCTTTGCGGGTACAACGACCTTTTTATCCTGAAGGTCGCGATGGCTGTTGTCATGTTTATCTATTGCATCCACCCGGTGGCCTTGCCAGCGGTGACTCCCTTAACATTGATGTCACTGTCGCAGCAAATGCTCACACTTTATTAACCACACCCTCTGCTAATAAACTCTATAAAGCCGATAGTAATGGCGTCGCTTGGAATCAGCACACTCATCTAAAAATAGCCGCAGGTGCCACGCTAGAGTGGCTGCCGCAAGAGACCTTGGCCTTTGATGGTTCAAGTGGCGAGCAAACCATCCTTATTGACTTAGCAGATAACGCCAAATGCCTTGGTTGGGAGATTCTCGGCCTAGGCCGTCCTGCCAGCAATTTGCCTTTTGCTACTGGTCACTTAGAGCAGCGCTTTGAGCTTACTCGTGATGGTCGTCCCTTGTGGATAGAGCGTCAAAGTATAGATCCTGATAATGCACGCTTTAATGGTAGGTGGGGTCAAGGCGGTGCTACGGTACATGCCACTATGTGGGCGGTAGGACTGGACGAGCCGTTAGAGACTATTAGCGCGTTACGAGAGCAGATAGCTGCTGACAAGCATTGGGCAGTGACTTATCGGCGCGGCGTCTTGTTACTACGTTATTTAGGCATGGAGCGCAATCAAGTTTGGGATTTATTTCAGCAAGCGCGCGAAGTGCTGCGTCCTAGACTCACTGGCATAGCAGCCACCACACCGCGTATTTGGTTAACTTAATATCTGAATTAAAACCTCTGAATAGATCAGTATAACGACATCAATAATAAGGGAGTCAGCAATGGAATTAACGCCAAGAGATAAAGATAAATTGCTATTGTTTACCGCAGGCTTACTCGCCGAACGCCGCCGCGCCAAAGGTCTTAAACTCAACTATCCTGAGTCAATCGCCTTGATCAGCTGTGAGATTATGGAAGGCGCGCGTGAAGGTCGTACGGTAGCGGAGATGATGGGAGCTGGCCGTGAAATTTTGACGCGAGATGAGGTGATGGATGGCGTGGCTGAGATGATTGAGAGTATACAAATTGAAGCTACTTTCCCTGATGGCACTAAACTTGTGACCGTTCACAACCCTATTGTATAAGGAGAGACGCTATGATTCCGGGCGAATATAAACTAAAAAAAGAAGATATTGAGCTGTGTGTAGATCGAGAAAGCTTTACCATTAATGTCTCAAATACAGGCGACAGACCTGTGCAGGTGGGCTCTCATTATCACTTTGCTGAGACCAATAACGCCTTAAAGTTCGATCGCAAAAAAGCTTATGGTCATCGGTTAGCGATCGCGGCAGGAACGGCAATACGATTTGAGCCGGGTCAAAACCGTGATGTGCCTTTATTGCCTTTTTCAGGGCTGCGTCGTGTTTATGGCTTTCGTGGTGATGTTATGGGGCCACTAGATGCAGACGATTTGCAAGATAATA
>CBETCF010000077.1:0-9997 GCA_965534785.1 uncultured Psychrobacter sp. | reverse complement strand
GCTGGCAAGACCACTATTTTAGATGCCATTTGTCTGGCTCTGTATGGTGAAACGCCGCGCATTAATAGTATTAGTAAGAGTAGCAATGAAGTCATGACACGGCAAACGGCAGAATGCTTTGCCGAAGCGGTGATTGATCTTAACGGTATTCAGTATCGCTGTCGTTGGGGTCAACGCCGAGCTTATGGTAAATCTGACGGTAACTTGCAGGATGCTACCCATGAGATAGCGTTAGTTAAAGCTATTAGTGATGACTCAGATGGGCAAACTGGCGATGAAATTTTAGAGAGTAAGCTATCACGTACTAAAGATAAAATTATCGAGCTAACTCGCATGGACTTTCAACAGTTCACCCGCTCCATCTTGCTCGCGCAAGGGAGTTTTTCCGCATTCCTAAAGGCGAAGGCCGATGAACGCGCGGATATCTTAGAGAAAATTACGGGCACGGATATTTACGCTACTATCTCTACCCACGTTTTTGAGAAAAAGCGCGATGAGGAAGAGATACTGAATAAGTTGCAGTTTGGCTTGGACGGTTTAACTTTACTCGATACTGAGCAAGAAGCGGCACTCAATGAACAATTAAAATCTAATCAATTAGCACAAATTGAGCAGCAGCAAACGTATCAACAACTGAGTGAGCAGATTGAATGGGTGGACGCGGTTGCAGAGCTACAAAATAAATTGTCCACTTATCAAAGCGACCTATCTATAGCTGAACAATCGAAACAGAGTTTTATCCCTGATGCCAAACGCCTTGCTTCAGCGATAAAAGCGCTAGAGCTTGAAACTCAATTTGGTCAGCTTAGCCAAAGTCGCGATACCGTAAAGCGATTGTTCGATGAGAAACAAGGATTAGCGGTTAAATTACCCACTCAAAAAGCCACTTTAGAGCAAGCATTAAATCAACTGAAGAGTGCTAATCAAAACTACGAACTAGCTCAATTAGAGCTAGAGAGCACTTTACCTAAAATTGCCAAAACTCGCGAACTAGATGCAAATATCAAACAGCGAACGCATCGTTTAAATGACGATCATCAGCGTAAAGAGACGTTATCGACTAGCGTGCAGCGTTTGACAGAAGAGATAAAATCTCATCAAATCGCAGTAACGAGCAGTGATTCGCAGCTGGCTAGTACGGTAGAGTATCTACAAACTCATAGCGAGCTCAATGACATTGATACCGACATCGCGATTTTTGATAGTAGCGGTCGTCGGCTTAAAGTAATACTGCAAGAGAATAATAGTGTAGCTGAGCAAGAGAAAGATTTTCTCGATCAAATACAAAACAACCATCTGGCAATGGCCAAGCTTTTGTCACAGCAACAAGAGCATAAGTCAGCGGTTGCAGCGACGCAAAAACAATTTAGTGAGCTTGAGCAGCAGCAAAATAATTTAGTAGCAACTAAATCAATCGCAAATACTCGTATTGAACAACAGCAAATTGAGCAAGTCGCTAGCCAAATTGAGCGAATGAGTTATACCAGTCAATCTTTTAATCCGCTTATTACTCAAATAAAAAACCTGCAGCTATCCTTGCCCAGTATCAGCGAAACTTTAGCTGCCCTTACTAAATCAGTAGCTAAAACCGAAACAAGTCTTAAACAGGCTAAGGATAAGCGTCAAGAAAAGCAAACGCAACTGGGGTTACTACAAAAAGTCGCCAGTCTTGAGGACTATATTAGTGAGCTTGAGACTGGTCAGCCCTGCCCTCTTTGTGGCGCTTTAGAGCATCCTTATGCTAATAAAACATTGAGTAATGAGCCGTCGCAGATTTTGCTTACTCAGCAACAGATAGCTAACAGTGACCTAGCTATTGAAAATCTAGAGAATGAGCTGTCACAGCAGAGAATTAACTTTGCCACTACTACCAATCAATTGGGGCAACAGCAGCAGCAACTAGTACCACTGATTGACAAAGCCAATGAGCTGGCTGATGATTTTCAGGATATGAGCAATACTATACTTGCTGCGGATGATATCTATACTAGTGCCATTTTGACTAGTATAGAACCTGTCAGACAAATTAGCCCACTTATCGAAAAAATTAAGCAGAGTCTAAAAAATGAGACCATAGATGATGGAATCGCTGAGAGTATAGATGAGGTAGTGAATCAAGCTAAACAGCAACTGCTCCAACTTAGAGACAAGGTGAAAACCGCTTTGAATCACCATGAGACTTTGACCCACTCATTGGTAGAGTTAGAAAAAGAATTAGCACTGTTTGATAAACAGCAGTATCAGTTGGCAAACGAGATTAGTTTGCTTGAAAATGCTAACAACCTTACTCAGCAAAAGCTTGATAGTTTAAGAGAAAAAACTAAGGTTAATTTTGCAGAGCTGCAAACGCTTATCGCTGATGTTATCAGTATAATAAATAAATACGCCGCTAGTAACTATCAATCCGAGCTAACATTCCAAGAAATACAGCTTTTAAAGCTCAGTATTGATGAGCTAAAAGTATTGAATGAGATAGAGATCGAGCAGCAGTTAGCGCCTTTACGTCAACAGCGTGTTAAGTTGTTGGATTTAAAACAGCGATATAACAATAAAAAAGAGCAGCAGCAAAACCTAATAACTGAGCTTAGCCGTCTGACCACGCAAATCGATACCAAGCAAGGACAGCTAGATAAAGAAGCCATCGAACTTGAAACATTAACACAGTCTATTGAAGAGCAAATTAAGTCTATTGAAGAGCTGCAGCAAGATAGAAAAACCATTTTTGCTGATAAAAATGTCGATGAAGAAGAAAAGCATCTACGCTCAGGCTTTGAACAAGCTAAAACCGCACAGTCCTCAATACAAAGACAAGTCGACAGCGCTGAACAACTAGTGAAAATATCGGAGCAACAGCAAACACGACTTGCTAGTGAGTTAGCAGCAGCAAATAGCACTTTAGACAATCAAGATCGCATCTTTAAAGGGGCACTAGCTAATTCTGATTTTGCTACTGAGGCGGCATTTGCCAGTGCTCGCTTGTCAGCAGATGAGCGTAATACTTTGAGTCAACAGCAGCAGCAAATAGATTATACCCTTAAGCAAGCGCGATATTTGTTAGAGCAAACTCAGCAAGCGCTAGCGGATAAACAAGCCAAACCATTAACTTTAGAGGACAGAGTCGCTCTAATCGAGCAACAACAACAAGCGCAGCAGCAGTTGCATGCTTTGATTGAAACTATCGGCGCGATGAGTCAACAGCTTAAAGACAACGAAGCCAAAAAAGGCAGTCAACAAGCACAGCGCCAAGCTATCGATGAGCAAAAACAAACCCTACAAGTCTGGCGTCAGCTAAATGATTTGATAGGATCTAGTAGTGGCAAAAAGTATCGTACTTTTGCACAAGGCCTCACCTTTGATATTATGGTCAATCATGCCAACACTCAGCTGCATAAAATGAGTGATCGCTATTTGCTGGCTCGTGATGATAATAATCCGCTTGAGCTTAATGTCATAGACAATTATCAAGGGGGTGAGATCCGCAGTACCAAAAACCTCTCTGGTGGTGAAGGCTTTATTATTAGTCTTGCCTTAGCGCTTGGTCTCTCGCAGATGGCCAGTAATAATATCCGCGTCGATTCATTGTTCTTGGACGAAGGTTTTGGTACGCTCGATGATGAGTCACTCGATATTGCGCTAGATACCTTAACGAGCTTGCAACAAGAAGGTAAATTAATTGGCGTTATCTCGCATGTACAGGCTTTAAAGGAGCGCATATTGACTCAAATTCAGGTCAAAAAACTCTCAGGCGGCTTTAGTGAAATTACTGGTCAAGGCTGCTACCATATAGCTAGTTAGTGGTTCAAAAGAAGAGGTTTGAATGGATGCCGTGCTAAAAAAAATTGCTGAATCAATAGAGGCTAATATTTTGCCTATTATAGTGTTTGTATTAGCCTTTATAGCCTCTGCTTTAATTAGCACCTCTGCCCAAGCCACTATCAGCTGCGCAGGCCATTTACCCAATAGTTATTTTGAGCGTATTGATAACAACGAACCTTTTGCTGGCAAGCTGGTCAATAAAGCTGACGATATCCAACAACTACAAGACTTGAATGGCAAGGTATTGCTAGACAATCTCACTGATGGCTATGTCTTGATGGATACCTATCTTGTTGCAAAAAAACAGGGTAAGTATGGCGTGGTAAATGCAGCTGGCGAGACTATTATCCCTTTTGAATATGACCATATCCAAACTGAACCCGATATAGCGACCAGTTTTATTGTTAGTGTTGATTCTCCAAGTGAGGCAAGCAAGCGAGGCATTATCAATCGTTATGGGGATTGGATTTATCCGTTGTCAGACGCTCGTATCGAGCATGCCCATTATGATGCTGATTATGATCAAGACTTGTTTATCATTGCAAAAAACAATGGCTTAACAGGGCTGCTGGATGATAGAGGTTATTGGGCAATTATGCCGCAGTATGAGAGCATTTATCCGCTAAATGCCTGTACCGGACAGCCGTTATATTTGCAAGTCAGCTCACAAGCTAAAACAGCACTGATTGACCAAAGTAATGAAATTATTATCCCATTGGCAGCCAATCAGCATATCGAATTATTTAACGATTATGGTGGTGTACCGTTATTTTTACGCAGTACTTTGGTTGCTGGTAGTACCGCTGAGGGCATGAGTCAGGATATCGAAGATGACATCGTTAGCGCCCAGATTATAGATGCCAATGGTAAGTTAAAGCGGTCATCGGACTCTGCTATCAGCAAGTTACTTTATCATCAGCTCTATGCCTATAAGCAGGCAGGTAAATACGGCTTTATTAATGATCGCGCGTTTGTAGTATTAGCAGCAGAATTCGATAGCTATCGTGACGATGGCGATAAAGTCTGGGTTGAGAAGGAAGGTGAAATGGTGCTGCTAGAGCAATTTATCAACTTAAAATAACGACTACCTTTATCGTCCTCTCTACTTAATTTTAGCTAAGTCTATAGCAAAAAAGCCACTCTTAACGATTAAGAGTGGCTTTTTAATTGATAGCTTATGATTACTGTTTAACTAGCGCTTATTTAGTGACTAAACTACTTAGCTCACTCATCAGCACTGACAAGGTTGAAAGACTGATGACGCTCTCATCGTTGTCATCCAGCTTGGTCATCTCTGCCGTCACTGCTTCAAGCGCATTAGCATGACGTGCTTTCCATTCGTTAAAGGCTTCACTAGGATCAGACTCGGATAATATAGAATTCATGAGTAAGCGTAAACTACGCGTCAACTCATTGACCAAAGCATGACGGGCACGGCGATCCCAATAATCTTGCTGCGGTAAAGTGGCGATATTATCCATCATCCAATCAAACTGCAGTACTTGATAAGCCTCAAAGTATAGGGACGCGATATCTTCTACTGAACGCTCATATTTTTCAGCGAGCAAGGCGGTATCTAAGGCATCAACATGATAAGGCAAGGTAGCAAACAGCGCTGCATCATTATCTTCTAGACCATCAGCAGTTAAGCTGGCAGTATCATCTTGTAGATGTTGCGCAAATTGCTGCTCAATAAAGCCATTTGACTTGGTCAATTGCGCGACACTATCGCCAAAACGGGCAATCATATCAGCGACTTGTAACTCTTGACCAAAGGCATTGATCAACCAAACCACGCCATTTTCTAAGGCGTCACGCAAGCGTAGCTCAAGTTTCAATAGTAGCTTGGCATCAACTTTATTATCGAGCGACTCAAGAAGTTGCCAAGCATTTTTGACTTCAAACACTTCACGAGTAATGGCATAGGCTCGAATAATGGTAGCTAGCGTCTGTCCGGTTTCTTCATAGAGACGAAATAGCGCTTCGATACCAAGGCGATTAACTACGCTATTGGTCAAATAAGTACTAATAATTTCACGATGCAGTCGATGCTCTTTCATCTCGTCAAAGAAACGTCCGACTAGCTCATCAGGGAAATATTTACGTAACTCATTAATGAAGTATGGCGCATCAGGCAAGTCTGATATTAGTAGATTGTCATAGACCCACATTTTGCCATAAGCCATGACGATAGCTAGCTCAGGATTAGTCAGACCAGTATTAGCTTTTTGCCGTTTAGCGATTTCCTCATCAGAGGGTAAGTATTCAATCGCTCTATCGAGCCTACCTTCAGACTCTAACAATTGGATGAAACGTTGATGGTCGCTTAAGTTAGCTGCTGCTCGTACATGACTGAGCTCAATGGCTTGCGGCTGTAGATAATTCTGACGTAATACCAAATGTGCTACGGTATCGGTCATACTCTCGAGCAGCTCATTACGCTGTTTAAGAGTCATATCCCCTTGTTCAACCACTTTACCTAATAGAATCTTGATATTAACTTCATGATCTGAGCAGTTAACGCCGCCTGAGTTATCAATAGCATCGGTATAAATGCGTCCGCCGGTTTGCGCGTATTCGATACGGCCTTGCTGAGTGAAGCCTAAGTTACCGCCTTCACCAACGATGGCTGTGCGTAACTCACCACCATTGACTCGAACTGAATCATTGGCTCTATCGCCAACATCTTCATGGCTCTCATTAGCGCTTTTGACATAAGTGCCGATACCACCGTTCCAGATAAGATCGACTGGCGCTTGTAACAAGGCGCTAATAAAGTCATTGGGAGCCAAATTATCTGCTTCGATAGCAAACAGCTCTTTCATTTCAGGGGTAATAGCGATGGTTTTATCAGTACGAGAGAACACCCCACCACCTTCGCTTATCAAAGACTTCTCGTAATCCTCCCAAGTGGAGCGCGGCGTATTGAATAAGCGTTCGCGCTCTGCATAAGAGCTAGCAGTATCTGGGTTTGGATCGATAAAAATATGTAGATGGTTAAAGGCGGCGACTAGTTTAGTATGGGTGGATCTGAGCATGCCATTGCCGAAGACATCACCGCTCATATCACCGATACCGACGACTGTGAAGTCATCACGGTTCTGGATATCCATACCGCGCATACGGAAGTGACGTTTGACAGATTCCCAGCCGCCACGTGCAGTAATACCCATCGCTTTGTGATCGTAGCCGACTGAGCCCCCTGAGGCAAAAGCATCATCGAGCCAGAAGTTATATTCAGCAGAGATAGCATTAGCAATATCAGAAAAACTTGCCGTGCCTTTGTCTGCTGCAACCACTAGATACGGATCATCTTCATCATGACGGACTGTATTGGCTGGCGGGACGATATTACCATCGACGATATTGTCGGTGACATCTAACATGCCGCGTAAAAAGGTTTGATAACAAGCGATACCTTCCGCTTGAAAGGCTTCGCGACCATCCGCCATAGTTTTGGTCTTGACGATAAAGCCGCCTTTGGAGCCTACTGGCACGATTACTGCGTTTTTAACCATTTGCGCTTTGACTAGACCTAGGACCTCGGTACGGAAGTCTTCCATCCGATCTGACCAGCGCAAGCCACCACGAGCCGCTTTGCCGCCGCGCATATGTACCGCTTCCACTCTTGGCGAGTAGACAAATATCTCGAACATTAGCTTAGGTTTAGGCAAATTAGGAATATCTGCCGCTAAGAACTTAAATGATACTCTATCTTTACGATTACCCTCATTATCTACTTGATAGAAGTTGGTTCGCACCATAGCGTTGATCAAATCCAAATACCAACGTAGGATACGATCTTCATCCAAACTATCGACTTTTACTAGCGCTTCAGTTATTTTTTGGCGAGTTTTTTCGGTTTTCTCTTCGCGCACCTCTTCACTATATTTAGGATTCATACGCGCATCGAATAAATTAACTAACGCCACACTGATAGCATTATATTTAACGACTGTTTGCTGAATATAGCTGCTTGAAAACGGCGCTCGTGCTTGACGCATATAGCTAGATAAAGCACGTAGGATAACCACGTCATAAGTATCGAGGTCAGTGACTAATACTAGCTCATTAAAAGGATCGCTCTCAACTTTACCCATCCATATTTGCTGCAAGCTTTCTTCAAACTGCTCACGAACCACTTGCATATCAACAGTATCAACATGCTCAAGCGTCAGCTCATACTCTTGCATCCAGATAGGCTGCTCTGGCAAATCGAACTCGTAAGTTTGCGCGGAGATGACGGACACCCCAAAATTCTCTAACACTGGCAGTACTTTGGATAATATAAGCGGCCGCTGGCGACCATAAAGCTTTAAATGGAGCTGATTGCTAGCATCACCTGTCGATTGATATAAATGCCAAATCATTGGCATCTCATCTTTTAGGCTGGCTAGACGCTCAAGACGTTTGGTGTCCTCAACAGCAGTACGCGCATCAAAACGTTCTTGATAAGCGGCAGGTATGTAAGGTAAAAACTGACGCATCATGGCATTTGCTTGCTGCTCACCAACATTATCTAGCAGCATTTTTTGATAGTGGTCACTCCAGGATTGCATAAGGATGGTTAGCTTTTCTTCTAGCTCAGCAGTGTTAACCTCATTAACCTGTCCTGGCACGGTTCGCACATGTATATGAACGCGGGCATGGTCTGACTCATTAAACTCGGTAGTAAATCCCGAGGAAGTACCCCCATAAGCTTCTTTTAGCACACTTTGAACTTTGATACGTAGCTCAGTATTGAACTTATCTCTTGGAATGTAGACTAAGCAAGAGACAAAGCGCTGATAGTGATCGATACGGCTAAATAGACGCAAGCTTTTTTTGTCTTGCAACTGCGAGATACCCGTTACTATCGGATAGAGCTCTTCTACGCTGGCTTGGAATAGATCATCACGTGGCAAAGTATTGATAACATTTTTCATTTTATGATAAGCATGACCATCTTTTGGTAATACAGTCATCGCCATGATTTTATTAGCTTTTTCGCGCAGTAATGGAATGTTATTAACGGTCAGCTGATAAGCTTGCGAGGTTAGTAAGCCAATAAAGCGATATTCACCAATAAGCTTGCCATTATTATCGAATTTATGAATACCCAAAAAGTCCATATATACCGAATGATGGATGGGTGAGACATGACTAGACTTTGAGAGCATGAGCACTCTAGGCTCTGTGAGTAGTTTCTTGAGCTCTTTTGGGAGCTGGCTAAAGCTTTCAGATAGGCTATCTTCGCTACCGCTGCGCAGCAAACCAAGACCGGTATTACCAATCGAATATAGGTTCAAGTCATCATGGCTATTAGCATCATTAGTCTTGGCATGGTTAGTCTTATTAGTATCGATATCAACGGCAATAGAGTCGCCATTTTCTAGACGATACTCTCGATATCCCAAAAATATAAAATTATCGTCTAATATCCAATCAAGAAACGCTTGAATTTCTTCTTTAGAATAAAAAGCCTCAGGCAACGGTTGCTTAGAAAGCTCATTTTTTATTTCAGTCAGGCGTTCCTGCATATGTTGCCAATCGCCTACTACCGTATCTAGGGTATCTACTTTTTCAAGTAGGATTTGTTGCAGTTCAGCGAGCTCACTATTATCTTGATAAGCAATTTCACAATGAATCAAGGATAGATGTGAGGTCGCACTTTCAGCGGCGCTATCAATTTGAGTGATATGACCTTGGTCATCTCGTTGCACGCTAATAATAGTGTTGTAAGTACGGTGAACATTGATACCTTTATCCTCAAGGCTCATCAAAATAGTATCCACCAAAAAAGGCCTGTCATAAGCGACCATTTGAATAACGGTGTGCGAGCTATGAAAGTGCTGCTCTTCAGCAATAGGATTGAGTATTTTTAACTGTGGTTTACTACCTTCATAAGCTTTTAATAAAATAAAATGATGCAGTGCCATGCCGGCTAGATCTATAGCATCTATCTCATCAGCAATTTCATGATGTAACGTTCGATAATAGCTTTGCATAAAATGATCTAAAAGGGACTTATCTTTTTGCACATAACTAGTGGCTATATCACTTATTTGGCTGATATGCTCTTTGCTGATACTTAAAGAGTTTGGCATAACGACTGTCCTTGTTATAAGTTTTTATATTTAAATGGGGTTGAAGACTTTATTAAGGTTATAGTTTGCTATTTTGACGCCATTAAAGCTATTTA
>CBETCF010000076.1:0-10163 GCA_965534785.1 uncultured Psychrobacter sp. | reverse complement strand
AACCTTAACCTTTTCGGTGATTTACATTATCAAAAGCGCCTAAGTGATGATCGCGATGCAGTTTCAGCACGTTTAAATACCATACAGAGCATTAGCTTTGAGACACCGACTATCGATACTGACGATGATAACTTCGGTGTAACCCTTGGAGTATCACGCAATTTCGGTTTAATTAATGCTAATGCCGGTATTACTCATTCACCAGGCGATGATGATGATTCGACTAGTGTATTCTTCGGCCTTAGCGGTGCGTTTTAATTAACAATCTAAATTAAAATTAAAAGCTTTGATAATTTTCCACTACTATTAGGATTTATCATAGCCTGATAGAGGCATAAAAAAAGGACGGGATATTAAAATCGCGTCCTTTTTTATTAATAATTCACTTATAAGAGATCTAATTAAAACTAAGCCAACATCCCGCCATCAACGAGTATACAAGCACCCGTGGTATAGCTTGAAGCATCCGAAACTAAGTACAATACCGTACCTGCCATTTCATCAGGATCAGCGACGCGCCCTAGTGGAATCGCGTGCAGTGCCATTTTTAGTACTTTGTCATTAGAGGTTAAGGCTGAAGCGAACTTGGTATCAGTTAGCCCTGGCAGTAAAGCATTAACGCGAATATTCAACGGGCCACATTCTTTAGCAAACGACTTAGTCATACTAATGACCGCCGCTTTAGTAATAGAGTAAATGCCTTGCTTGTCACCTGCTACTAGCCCATTGACCGAAGCCGTGTTTAAAATGACCCCACCGCCCTGCTCTTTCATCATCTTGCCTGCGGCGATAGACATAAAGAAGTAACCACGAATATTAACATCGACAGTCTTCTCAAAAGCGCCGAGATCGGTGTCTAAAATATGACCATAATAAGGATTAGCGGCAGCATTATTGACTAAGATATCGATTTGACCAAATTCACTTTTGATATGCTCAAATATCGCTTCGATCTGATCCATCTCGCCGACATGACAGGCATAAGCGCTAGCTTTATCACCATTGGCTTTGATGCTGTCAGCAACCGCTTGGCAAGCGTCAATTTTTCGGCTAGAAACGATGACGTGCGCACCACGTGAAGCCAATAAACGAGCAATAGATTCGCCAATACCGCGACTTGCGCCTGTAACTAAAGCAATCTTACCGGTTAAATCAAATAAATCTTTCATTATTATTCCTTATGCTAATTAAAAAACGGTTTATTTATTTAATATTAAAATTTAAGCAATTAAGCCAACATACCACCATCAAGGGTAAAGGCATGACCATTCATAAAGCTACTCTCGTCGCTAGCCAGCCAAGCGATAGCGCCTGACACTTCTTCAACTTTTCCTAAACGGCGTAGCGGACTGGCTTTGATAGTGGCCTGCTGAGCGCGCTCATCCATTTTTGCCATAGTGTTTTGTACCATAGGCGTGTCGATAAAGCTGGGACAGACGGCATTGAAGCGAATATTAACGCGAGCATACTCGTGAGCCGCTGACTTTGTCAGACCCATTACGCCATGCTTAGCCGCGCTATAAGCCGACAATAGAGGCGCGGAGCGCAAGCCGGCAATAGAAGCCACATTAATCACATGGCCACCGCCATTAGGAGCCATGCAAGCTACTGCTGCACGCATACAATGCCAAACGCCCTTAAGATTTACGGCAATGTTACGATCAAAATCGTCATCGCTTAGCTCATGCATCGGTTTGGGCGCATGGTCGATACCGGCATTGTTTATCACAACATCCAAACCACCAAGCTGCTCTATAGCAAATTTAAATAGCGCGCGGACATCATCGCCATCAGTGACGTCCACTCTTCTAAAAGTAATACTCTGATTAGCCTCTAGCGCTTGTTTATAGACACTATCGCCTAGCGTCTCGTTCATATCACCGATGACAATTTTTGCACCGCGACTGGCCAACAGCTTAGCACTAGCAGCGCCAATACCTGAGGCACCGCCAGTGATTAAAATACGTTTGCCCTCGACATTTGAGGCGGGTAAATGGGTGAGAGTCGTTGCTTCAAGTCCATTTGTGGTCATGATTTATTCCTTTAAATTGGTTTTACGTGACAGTTATATTAGCTTCGCGTTTTAATACAAAGTATCTTTTTTACTAAGTCTCGAATATAGCTACTCTAAAACCACTCCGCTTGCATGTCGGTACAAACCGAGTTGTCATTACTTAATAATTGAATGTCACGTTGGATAGTGGGCAACTCCCAATCAATAAAGTACTTAGCCGCTTGAATTTTGCCGTGATAGAAGTTTTGCTTATCAGCATCTTGCTCATTGGCGAGCAGCTGCTCAGCTTTACCGGCTTGGCGAATCCAAATCCAGCTAACGACTATGGAAGCGAAAACATTCATCAAGGCCTGAGCATTACCGGTTAAAGTAATAGCTTTTTCGGTCGGTAATATTTTACTCAAATGCACCAGTACTTCATGCAAATGTTCCATATAAGGCATCAACTTGCCAGCAAGTTGTGCAGTCTGCGGTGTGCTAATACTTTGCAAATCTTGGGTGATTTCACGCTTAAGAATCTGAATCCCTAAGCCGTTATTTTGCCATAACTTGCGGAATGACAAATCTAGTGCTTGTACGCCATTCGTACCTTCATGGATAGGATTAAGACGATTATCACGCCAAAACTGCTCAGCATGATATTCACGCGTGTAACCCGCGCCGCCTAATACTTGAATGCCTAAATCATTAGCTTTCGGCCCATATTCAGAAGGCCAAGCTTTTATCACTGGGGTCAATAAATCTAGCAATTCTGATAGCTCGTTTTTGACGGTCTCATCATCGTTAGTATTGATACGGTCGATCAAATTTGAGCCATAAAGACACAACGCCATTCCGCCCTCAGAGTAAGCTTTTTGCGCTAGCAGCATACGCTTAACATCGCCATGATTAATAATAGCAGTAGCATCGTGCTCAGGCTTATTATTAGGTGCAATACGGCCTTGGGTTCTATCTTTAGCGTAATCTAAGGAGTACTGATAACCACGATAGCCAATCATCGCCGCGCCAAAACCAACCCCGATACGCGCCTCGTTCATCATCTTAAACATATAGCGCAAACCGAAATGCGGCTCACCCACTAAGTAGCCGTAACACTCGCCTTTATCACCGAAGCTCAATGCCGTAGAAGTGGTACCGCGATAGCCAAGCTTATGCAGCAGTCCCGTTAGATGCACATCGTTACGCTCGCCGATAGAACCGTCCTCAAGCAAGCGATATTTTGGCACTACAAATAATGAAATGCCTTTGACGCCGCCTGGGCCACCAGGAATTTTAGCCAATACTAAATGTACGATATTATCTGATAGTTCATGATCGCCACCAGAAATGTAAATTTTGCTACCTTTGATACGATATGAGCCATCTTCCTGCTCAGTCGCCGTGGTTTTGATATCCGACAATGACGAGCCGGCATGCGGTTCTGTCAAAGCCATTGTTCCGGTAAATTCACCGGTTAACATACGCGGCATAAAGGCTTCTTTTACCTCATCACTAGCAAAGTGCGAGATAACATTAATCGCTGCTGAGGTTAAAAAGGGATAAGCGGTGGTTGAAGGATTGGCAGCCATAAAATAACCAGCTACTGCGGTCATTACCGTCTCTGGTAATTGCATACCGCCATCTTCAAAGCTATAACGCCCAGCAATAAAACCTGAATCACGAAAAGCGTCAAAAGCGACTTTGACGTCATCAATCATGCTAACGGTTTTGCCATCGAATTGTGGCTCTTCTTTATCGGCTAAATGGTTATGCGGTAAGAATAAATCGGTGGCTATTTTTTTGGCCGTATCTAGTACCGCATCAAAAGTGTCGCGGCTATGCTCAGCGAATTTAGTATGCTCAGTCAAAGACTCGCTATCTAAGACATCATAAAGCTGAAAGGGTAATTCAAAGTCGTTAATCAAAGTGTCGGCAGCCATAATAATCCCTTATTATTCGAGCTTATTGAAGCTCATAAAATTAGATAAAGTTTAATAAACTCAGTTATCTATTAATAGTAAGCTAATTTAGCGCGATACCGTATTGTCATTTATGACATAATTAAGGTGAAATAAGACATTTAATCTTTAAGGATATAAAGCCAATGCCACAATCAAAACCTTATGAAGTTATTATTCTCGGATTTGACGGCGTACTTGGTAGCGTGCTCTCAGGAGCGCTAGACTTGTTTTCGTTTACTGGTGTCAGCTGGCAACGTTTTTTAGATTTAGAAGTTGAACCAAGATTTAGAGTACAAATTGCTAGTTTAGGCGGCGTCGACATCAGAGCTAGTAATCGGCTCATTATTCAAGCTCATTGCGATATCAGTGCAGTGACCACTTGTGATTTGTTACTCATTCCCACCATTGGCGATTCGATAGATAAAGTGCTGATGCAAAATGCAGAGTTGCTACCGCATCTACAACGCTTAGCGGCTACGCAAGCCGATATTGCTAGCAATTGTAGTGGAGCATTTTTGCTAGCGGCAGCAGGGTTGTTAGACGGTAAAGTAGCGACGACGCATTGGGGCTATGCCGATAAATTTAAGAGTGACTACCCTTTAGTGGATTTGCAAGAAAATCAGTTCGTCACCCAATCAGGTAATATATTTTGTGCGGCAGGAGGCAGCGCTTTTTATGATTTGGCGCTGTTACTTATTGAGCGCTATTGTGGACGCGAAGTCTCTACGCAGGTGGCAAAGACACAGATTATCGATAGCAAAAGAGGCAGTCAGAATAGCTATACCAATGTGACCCTGCATAAACCGCATAGCGATACGCTGATAAAGCAAGTGCAAGAATATATCGAAAATAACTTCGAGCAACCGCTACAAGTAAGCGCTTTAGCGGCGATGATTAACGTGACGCCGCGTACTTTGAACAGACGCTTTCAGGGCTGCGTAGCGATGCGTCCAATTGAATACATTCAAGCGGTTAGAATTGAGCAGGCCAAAAGGTTATTAGAATCCAAAGAGGTAACGATAAAGTCCCTCGCCTATCAAGTGGGTTACAGCGATATCTCTTCGTTTACGCGGCTGTTTAAGCGCGCCACTGAGCTAACACCGAAAGAATATCGCGATAAATTTTCACGATTGGCTATTTAATGCTAACGCACCAAAATAACAGGCGATACCGTACTCGCTAAAATCTCAGTCGTGGTACTGCCCAAAAACAGCTGTTGCCATTTAGAATGTCCATAAGCACCAATCACCATGATATCGATGCTATTTTCTAGTTGAAAAGTCAGTAGGCCATTGACAGCATCACCTTGTGGCAAATGCTGGCACTTAATATTATAACCAGCGTTAAGCAATTCAGCGGCCGCTGCCGATAAGCTATTTTTTGAAGTGGCATCATGATTACCTATCATGACTAAATGGCCTTGTAACTTTTTTAGCACTTCACTTTTGGCAATACGTTTGATGACTTTAATAGCGGTTTTGCTAGCGTCAAAGGCAATCATATAAGAGTTTGGCTCTTTGAAAGGTTCTGAGCAAATCAAGATAGGCACACTTGAGGCGCGAGCGACGGTCTCAATCTGACTGCCAATATTGATCCGGCTGTTTTTATGATCTTCGCCGCGACGTCCCATAACAATAGCGCGATTCATATCGCTAAAATGCTCAATCGCGGGCAATAATTTGCTATGACGCTGATAAACATCAACGGGGACATTGAAGTTTTTGTCAATATAGCTTTTGGCATCGTTAACCAAAGCATCGCTATAGTTATTGGCGACTTTGGCTCGGCGCTCGTCTATTTCTGATAATTCCTGCAATAGAATCTGCCGACTGTCTACGCCAATAGCACCTGACAAATCACGCCTTACCGAAGCTGGCACTTCAATGATATTCAATAATCCGACCGGTAAACTAAGTCGACCAGCATACCATGCCGCATAGCCACAAATAGATTCAGTGACCGCTGAGCCATCGATACAAGCTAAAATGTGTTGTTGAATAGCCATGATAATCCTCCAATAGTCGTCTAAATTAATGCTAATGAAATAGTTAACATTTATAACAGATTATTAGCAGATATTAATGATTTAAAAAATTTTATAACAACCAGTTATCCATTGATTATAGACTGTCGCCAATCTTGTTGGCTTATTTTATATAATACCTGTTTTGCCAATGGATGCTTAGAGTCTAGCATAGGATGATAAAAGTCTTGGTAACTATTGCTCATGCCTAAACGCTGCATGAGTTTTTGCGAAGGTTCATTAATCACCGCGGTAAAAGCCACCACATCATCAAGTGCTAATACTTCAAAAGCAAAGCGTAATGATTCCCTTGCCGCTTCTATCGCATAGCCATGGCGCCAATAATCCTTATGCAAACGCCAACCAATTTCTACTCCAGGTGCAAACGGCATATCGACATGTATCTCATTCAAACCAACCATGCCAATAAATTCGTCATTTTTTGCAGAATCGCCTTTTAGACTGACTACCCAAAAACCCCAACCATTCTCTCTTATCAGCTGTTGGCACTTATTGGCAATGATATCGCTAGTCTGATTTGATAGTACTTTAGGGAAATACTGCATAACCTCAGCATCAGCATTCATCTGTGCAAATGCTGCAAAATCTTCTGGTTGCCATTGTCTAAGAATTAGACGTTTAGTTTCTAGTTTAGGGATAGACATAGGTGTTCTTTAATACCGTAGATAACGATCATAATATTTACTATCATCCATAAAACTTGAGTGTAGCAAAAATCAATTGCTGACACTAAAAAAAGACCTCATTTTATGAAGTCTTTTTTTGTTTTGCTTGATAAGTTTTTATATGTTGTAGATTACATATTTCGAAGGGATAGAGGCTGCACCCGTGAATACATAATCAGTGATACACCGTTAGAGATCAGCTCAATCGCTAATAATACGCCAAGGGTATAAATTGACGATTGCGGATAACCGCTAAAGATTAGAATCGCTAACGCTATAGAGATTAGACCTGAAATCAACACGGGCACAAAAGCGGCACTGCCTCTTAGAGCAAAAGCGACCACTACCCTCACTAACCCTGTTGCCATAAATAAGATAGCAATGGCCATAGTCAAAGTTAAGATGCCTTTCATTGGGTTTTGTAGGAGCTCGATACCAATAAAGACTCCTAACACACCACCCAAAGCGGCTAGCAATTTGCCACTGGTACTATGCGCACGAAATAACGCTATAAACTGCAAAATACCGACAAGCAGGAAGATAAATCCTGCTAGCTGTTCTGCCGCTAAGCTAGCACTAAGCGGATTAAATAAAGCAAAAATGCCGCCAAGAATACTGATTATACCAACCACTAGCCACAACGTCCGACTCATAAGAAAACCTTAGTTAATATTTAATAAGCAGTAAATTATACTCTTGAAGATATTTTATGCTGTACTTTAGTAGTAATGCCTTTAGGCAGTCCTGTTAATGGCCTACATATAGTGTTGAATTAGGCTTATAACTCTGCTAACAGCTTACTCTATAGCCCACTCAAAACTAGCATTTAGTCGTTATAAATAAAGCAATTATCAAATTAATTTTCAATAATAGATAACTTGTCTCTGCAAATAATATTAATAATCTTGCTATCTGATAGACATCATACACAAAATAACATATTATAATATTATATATAGTATTTTCTAAATATTAAAGCTTAACAGTATATGCTGATAGTGAGATCAAGTGATGATATTGATTTTGCTTAGTGTAGAGCTTTAAGACACTTAAAATACAGGTCTAGTTTTTGGGTTTTAGCATCTAGGGGTGGCACTATGAAACGAGCGATTAATAATCTATTATCAAGTCAACTGGCGGATCACAACCGTCCGAGTGACTCTATAGCTAGTCTTAGTCGCCGTCAATTCATTGGTGCCAGTATGGCAACTGGCGCGGTTATGAGTAGTATGGCTGTGAGCGGATGCGCAAGTCTACCAACTCATGAAGAAAGTCCTAATATCGTTATTGTAGGGGCTGGGGTGGCAGGATTAGCGGTTGCCAATCGCTTGAGTCGGCAGCTCCCTAATGCCAAACTCACCCTGTTAGACAGTCGCCAGCAGCATTACTATCAGCCCGGATATACCTTACTTGCCAGCGGTGTCTGGAAGAGTGCGGATAAAGTCATCGATAGCAATGCCAAGCTGTTACCTACAGGCATCAACTGGATACAAGAAAATGCTCAGGAGTTTTTGCCTGATAGCAATCAGGTGGTGACCGACAATGGCAAGACTATCAGCTATGATTATTTGATCATTGCGACTGGTCTACGCTTAGGTTTTGAAGCTATCGAAGGCTTGAGCTTCGACGATCTAGGCTCTGACGGTATCGGTAGTGTCTATCCTAGCCCTGAGATTGCCATGAAGACTTGGCAACAAATGGATGAGTTTCGCCAAACAGGAGGACGGGCGATCATGACCCTTGCTCATACTGATATGAAATGCGCAGGAGCACCGCTAAAGATGACTTTTATGCTTCATGATCGTCTCATCCAAGCTGGTACTAGGCAAAATAGCGATATTCAATTCTTTAGTCCGCATAGCACTATATTTAGTGTGCCTGTGGTGAATGAAAATGTACTATCACGCTGGGCATCTTATGACCCACCGATTGGAGTTAACTTTAATCGACGTCTAACCGCTATCGACAAAGGTACTAAGACTGCTTACTTTATGGATGAAGCTGGCAATCAAAACGCTGAAAATTATGACTTTATTCATGTGGTGCCGCCTATGTTTGCGGTAGACAGCGTGTTGAACAGCTCATTAGCTAACGATAAAGGTTGGCTTGATGTCGATAAATACTCGCTTCAACATAAGCGTTATCACAATATATTTGGCGCAGGCGATATTAATGGCACGCCAAAAGGAAAAACAGCGGCAACCGTCAAACTCTCAGCGCCAATCGTGGTAAACAACCTTATCGATGTGGTACAAGGTCGTGCGCCTAGTCAACGATTCAATGGCTATACCTCATGCCCGCTCCTTATCAAAGAAGGGGAAGCGATGCTAGTTGAATTCGATTATGAAAATAACTTAACTCCTAGCGTGCCCTTTATTGATCCATTAAAGGAGAGTTATTTTGCTTGGTTTTTGGAAGAGATGATGTTAAAACCTGCTTATATGGCTGTGGCTAAAGGTCGGGTTTAACGGTTAAACCATTTTTGTCTGAACCTCACTATCTAAACTAGAATCCTTAAAGGAATGACCATGTTACTTTTGAATCAAGCGTTGATGATGTTGTGGGAAGCCATCTTAGAAAACGCTACCTTAGTCATTATTTTATTACTGATATTATTGGTAGCGTGGGGATATTGGGCGATAATGGCTAGAAAGAAACAGTTGATGCCGCGCTTGGCAGCTCTATCGGCAATTATGGTTGGGGTTATTGGCTTCTTTACTCTGCCACTATTTTTTAAGGCCAGTCTAGCAGATATGAATTATTGGGTAGATTGGGCCTTTCATATCGCTACGGTGTTAGCCTTATTAATCTATGCCTACTTGGTGCTGCTGCCATTAATAACAGGATTATTAGGGCCAGCTAAGCGCAGTATTTAGAATAAAAAACAGTGAGGTTAAGATGCTGTTGATTTAGCTAGTCGCTGCAAGCTCTATCAGACTAAGCTCACCATACCGCACAGTAGAGGGCCAATCGCTAGCCCGTCTTGGTACTGGTTGCGCATTGCTAATCATTTTAGCCGCAGTAATCCAGCCTGCATGTCCGACAGCTAGTATCGGTGTATCCAAATTCTCAGTAGCTTGCACCTTTAGCCAGTTCTCCAATCTCGCCTCTACTCGACTGAATAATTGCCATAAACTCTCGCCATCTTTGGGCGCAAAACTCGCAAAATTATCACACCATTCATCAATCTCTTGCTTGCTAATTTGCTCCCAACTTCGTCCTTCCCATGCGCCAAAACTCAATTCAGATAACTCGGTAGCAATGTTTAGTTGAAAGCCTCGCTCGACTAAGATCTCACCTACTTTCAACGAGCGTTGTAGCGGACTAACCCAAATGACTTTCGGTAGCTTATGCACACGCACGAAACGCTCAATTTGATTGGCAAGACGTTTGAGTTTACGCGGATTGACTGCCATATCCATTTGCCCAAGACAAATACCATTGGCGGCAATAGGCTTAGGGTGACGCCAGATATAGAGCTTCATCGAAAATCAACCTTA
>CBETCF010000075.1:0-10348 GCA_965534785.1 uncultured Psychrobacter sp. | reverse complement strand
CGCGCGCGACCATTGACGACGGCTTGTTTGACTTGATTAGGAGCGGTGCCGCCTAAATGATCACGGGCAGCAAGCGAACCTTCTAGTGTTAGATAGTCAAAGACATCAGCGCCAATAGCATCGCTAAATTGCTGCAGTTGCGCTAAAGACAAATCACTCAAATCGACGCCTTCAGCGATACCTAAAGCGACTGCATTACCGACGACTTCATGAGCATCACGGAACGCTACGCCATTACGGACTAGGTAATCTGCTAAGTCGGTAGCGGTAGCATAGCCTTTCATGGTCGCGGCGCGCATATTTTCTTTATTGGGAGTAATATTCGGTAGCATATCAGCAAAGGCCAGTAGCGAGCCGGTCAAAGTATCAACGCAATCAAATAGCGGTTCTTTGTCTTCTTGATTGTCTTTGTTATAAGCTAGCGGCTGACTTTTCATTAGGCTAAGTAACGTCATTAGCTGACCAAATACCCTTGCAGCCTTACCACGAACTAACTCTGGCACATCTGGGTTTTTCTTTTGCGGCATGATTGACGAACCCGTACAAAAGCGATCAGGTATCTGCACAAAATTAAATTGTGCGGACATCCACAAGATAATCTCTTCGCTCATACGTGACATATGCATCATCAAGATAGAAGCAGCTGAAGTAAATTCAATGGCAAAATCACGATCAGAAACCGCATCAAGTGAGTTTTGGCAAATACCCTCAAAGCCAAGTAGCTCAGCTGTAATAGTACGATCGATTGGGAAAGTAGTACCAGCGAGAGCAGCACTACCGAGCGGCAACTGATTGATACGGCGACGCGCATCAACTAGACGCTCAGTATCGCGGTAAAGCATCTCAAACCAAGCCATAACATGATGACCGAAGCTAACCGGTTGTGCGGTTTGTAGATGAGTAAAGCCTGGCATGATAGTGTCAGTATGCTGCTCAGCTAGATTAAGTAACCCACTTTGCAAACGCACTAGTAATTCAATAATGTTATCGGTCTCTTCACGTAACCATAGACGAATATCGGTAGCGACTTGGTCATTACGGCTACGACCCGTATGCAGCTTTTTGCCTACTGAGCCGATTATATCGGTCAAGCGCGATTCGACATTCATATGCACATCTTCGAGCGCAATCGACCAATTAAACTCGCCCGCTTCAATCTCAGCTAATACTTGCTGTAAACCATCGATGATAGTGGCTACTTCATCGCTGCTCAAAATGTCGCATCGACCAAGCATAGTGGCATGAGCGATAGAGCCTTGAATATCATGGCGAGCGAAGCGTTGATCGAAACCTACTGAAGCGGTAAAAGCGGCGACAAAACTATCGGTCGCTTCGCTGAATCTACCGCCCCACATTTGCTGAGTTGGCGCACTCGAAGAAGCGCTTTGATCGGTTGCATTTGTGCTAGAATCAGCCGTAGAGGTAGAATTATTTTGCATAGGATTACTAGGGTTTGAAGAGTTGGCGTTCATATTGGTATAAGACAAATAATAAGAATAAGGGTTCAAGTATAGCAAAGGATGAGGTCGCCTTGCTAGCTGAGCGCTTAGAGTTTTTTGTGCCTAAAGTAATGGAGATGATGACACTTTGGCAGTGGCTACAATATATCCTCATTTGGTCATTGTTTATTACCATTACAGGTCGTTATGAGTTAGCCACTGGGTCACAGTTCTTAGCTGCCTATGCTAGTAGCAGTATTTACTATATTTTGACTATTTTGCCCACGCTTTATTTAGTAGATTACTTGCGACCTATCTTCAAGACTATTAGTGCTACAAAAGTAAGCTTTTATATCGTTTTGATGTTCATGCTATCTTCTGCTCTATCCATGTGTTTGGTCATGTTAGTGATGATTAATGCCGGTTGGCTAGTTTATGATCAACAAGCTTTTGTATTAGAGGTGCTATTCAAAGTCGTTTTTAGTGGCGGCTTTACCTTAGTATTCTTACTTTATTTTATGCGTCGTCATCGTGAGCTCATAGCCCTAGAGCGTTCTTTTGAATATGAGATTACCGCTCAAAACGACTTAATAAAATCCCGTCTTGCACCGCATTTTTTCTTTAATACTATTAATAGTCTTTTATCGCTTATCGAGTCTAATCCACCTCATGCGTCCAAGTTGCTGCAGCATATTTCAGCACTATTTCGTGCTAGCTTCAATGGCCCTCGTGAGATTAACTTCGAAGAAGAAGTAGCGCTTTGTGAGCATTATTTAGCGATTGAATCTTACCGTCTAACCGATAAACTCATCGTTAATTGGCAGCTGCCTGATAATGATGTGATGTACGACATGGTTATCACTGCGCTCACTTTACAAAGCGTCATTGAAAAGATGCTCATCAACGTAGTGGAGGTGACGACTGAAACTATTTATATCGATATAGTGGTGAGTTGGCAAGACCATCGAGTAGTCATCACCGTCACTGTGCAGCTACCGAGTAAAACTTTGATGGTTATTCATGATCTTCGTCAGCATGTTAATTTTTATGTGCAGGCTAAGCGTTTACAGACTTACTTTGGTTCGAGCTCAACTATCGTTAGTACGGTCACTAACACCCAAATTAAGACTGTTATTGATTACCCTTTACAGGACGCTGGGCTGTAGCTTAGGTACTACTGAGCAGCAATGTCGATTTATGAATCTCGACAAACACTAGTTATATTCTCGCTAAAATTGCTAAAAAATAACTCATCAACACATTATGGTATGCTTATTGCAGAACTTATGTGGATAGTAGCTGGATAATTTTTGTCATCTAAAGCTCTTGAGCCTAGTTTACCCTAGTCTATAAAGCTAGGTTGAAAAGATGACAATCCTAAAAAAGTCGACTGAGTATAGAGTCAAAGAGGGGGTTTTATGCGGATTGTAGTTTGTGATGATGAGCCATTAGCGCGTGAACGTTTGGTCAGAATTGTAAAAGAGTCAGGCCATGAGGTAGTGGCCCAAGTAGCCACTGGCAACGAAGCTATCATCGCGGTAAAATTTCATCAGCCTGAATTAATACTACTAGACATACGTATGCCTGAGATGGACGGAGTACGCTGCGCACAAGCTTTAAATGAGCTTGAGCACCCACCGGCAATCATATTCGTAACTGCTTATGATCATTATGCTATTGCCGCTTTTAAAGCCAATGCTATTGGTTATTTGTTGAAACCAGCCAATAAAGATGAGCTGATTGAAGCGTTAGGAAAAGCCAGTAACCTAAACGCTGCACAGCTTGATGGGATTCGTAAACTTGAAGATCCTACCTCACGTCCGGTACGCGAGCATATAGCTGCGCGAACTCATCGCGGGGTTGAGTTGATCAAAATCAAAGATATCTACTATTTTACCGCGGATCAAAAATACGTCAAAGTCCGTCATAAAGACGGCATTGTACTGATTGATGAAACTCTAAAAGAGCTAGAAGAAGAGTTCGATGACCGCTTATTTCGTGTGCATCGTAATGCTATCATCAATTTAGATTTTTTTGATTTCTTAGAAACTATCGATAGTGGTCGTTATCAGGTACGTTTTAAAGGCACAGATGAGACGCTAGCGGTTAGTCGTCGTCATCTACCAGCTTTGCGTGAAAAAATTCAAAGCATGTAAAGTTAACGTTGAGGTGACCATTTTTGCTAGTGGTCATATCGTTCAAGCAACCACCCGTATCATCAAACCCCTATTTATGCTTAAATAGGGGTATTTTTTTGCGCTATAGTTAAATTTATACCTATATCTATCCTTATATCTATTATTCCGAGGCTATCTATGAGTAACACTCAGTCATCCCCTTTGTCTACTTTGAACATTGCTACCCGTCAAAGCCCTTTAGCCTTATGGCAAGCTGAGCATATTCGCGATCGATTATCGGCGTTATATCCTGACTTGACCATTAACCTGCTCAAAATTGTCACTAAGGGTGACAAAATTTTGGACACCCCTTTAGCAAAAATAGGCGGCAAAGGTTTATTTGTCAAAGAGCTTGAGCAAGCCTTGTATGAAAATCAGGCAGACATTGCCGTGCATTCGCTCAAAGATGTGCCAATGCAGCTTCCTGAAGGACTAACACTTGGGGTTTATTGTAAGCGTGCTTCGCCAACCGATGCCTTTGTTTCTAACACTTATAATAGTATCGATGAGCTACCACAAGGCGCTGTAGTAGGGACGGCTAGCTTGCGTCGTCAGTGCCAGATAAAAGCTTACCGCCCAGACCTACAGATCAAAACCTTACGTGGTAATGTAGGAACGCGTTTAGGCAAACTAGACGCTGGCGACTATGACGCGATTATTTTGGCGACTAGCGGCTTACAGCGTATTGAATTGGACGAGCGTATTCGTAGCGAGCTTGATATCGATACTTGCTTGCCAGCAGTAGGCCAAGGCGCACTAGCCATAGAATGCCGTGATAATGATACCGAAGTATTAGCGTTACTAGCACCGCTTAATGATGATAAAGCACGGATTCGCCTAATTGCTGAACGCGCGCTAAACCGTCATCTGCAAGGGGGCTGCCAAGTACCAATTGCCGCTTTTGCGCTTTTACAAATGGCGGATGCGGAAGATATCAACAGCAACAGTAATGATGACAATGGCGATACTTTATGGCTACGCGGCCGCGTGGGTGAAGAGGATGGCAGTAAACTGTTAAAGGCTGAAAAGCGCGTGACGCTAACCGGCAGCCAAACCGAAAAAGAACAGCAAGCCAATCAGTTAGGTATTGAAGTGGCTGAGCAACTCCTTGAAAAAGGCGCGGGTGCTATCTTAGCGGCTATCTATAACCCGCAAATATAGTTTTATCACTAAGCTAAATTTATAATTATAAATATTAGCTTATAAAATTTGAACAATGAGCTTTATGTCGTGGTATTTCTATGTCTAATTTAGCGTCCGACTCAGTGTCTCATAAACTATTACCACTGGTCATCAACACTCGTCCGGTAGAACGCGCCAGCCCATTAACCGAGCACTTACAGGCTGCCGGTTTTGAGGTGGTCGAGATGCCAATGCTGACTTTGCAGACGCGAGAGGTGGTCGATGCTGATATTAATGTTATGCGTCAATGGTTAGCCGGTCATTATCAAGCGTTAGTCATTGTCAGTCCTACCGCCGCGCAGTCCGGTCTAGCAGTCTGGCAAGCGTTGATAGCAGAGAAGCAATCGCAGTCAACAGAACAACGTGAAGCAGTAGAGGTCGTTTATAATGAGCCTCCTAGCGCTATCGTTGCTGTTGGTGACGCTACTGCTGCGGTATTGCAAGCGGCTAATATACCGGTGTTACAACCGTTAATAGCTAACAATGAAGGTATGTTAGCGATGCCAGAGATTGCGCGTCTACAAGCAGGTGATAGCTTGCTTGTTTGGCGAGGGCTAGGCGGGCGTCGATTATTAGTTGACACTTTGCAGGCGCGAGGCGTAAATATCGATAGTATTGCTTGGTATGAGCGCATGATGCCAGACTCTGCAGCTAACGATTATGAGCAATGGCTAAATAGCTATCTTGAGCAAGCTAGGCCTGCTAAGCAAAAAGCTAAACCTATCGTTATTATCAGTAGTGGCACTGCTTTTGAGCATTGGGTGACAGTGGTACAGCAATCTCAAGCCAATAATAAAGCCGCGCTTAAGCTCGCTGGCTTTAAACTAGATGATTTCAGTTACGTAGTATTGGGTGTAAGATTAGCTGACATGGTGGCCTCGCAGCAATTGGCGTATTGGCAGGTAGAAGATCTATCTCCTGAAACTATTTCGGCAGCAATCAGCACACAGCCATTAACTCATTAATATTGTAGAGTTATGAGGGCCTGTTGAACATTCGACCTTGGCACTGACAGAGACTATTTTTTAGTCGGTTCTAGATTAAAACTATCTAGTTTAGTCATTCTAAGCGGATCTTTTTAATGACGAAGCGGCAAAAAATAGTCCTGTCTCTACGAGCTGATGCTAAAATTACTCTATTCGTTGTAAAAATCTAGCCAATGCAATGAGCATTACCTGCAGTTTTTACTTAGACTAGAAAAATTCTAGCTATCAGCAGTGCTCATTTGTGAATGTTCAACAGACCCTAATCTAATCACACACGGTGCAGCCTTATGTCAACTGAACCCAATCCGCCCTCTGATTCACTATCTGTAGGGCAGCAGCGCCGGCAAGCCAATATTTTATTATTACGTTTGCAGTGGTTGTTTATTTTATTGTTAGCCATAGCCCTAGCTTGGCTTTACGTTAGTCAACAGCGCTTTGAAAATCGAACCCTAGAGCGTTTGCAAAATAACGAGCAAGTCGTCACGCGCCTAAATGAGATGGACGATCGCCTATTCGCCATCAGCCAACAAACGGTGCCCGTGCCCATAGCGCCAATCGGTAATCAAGCACAGAACCAGTTGGATTTATTGCGTATTCAAATGCAAGCGGCTAATAGATTATTGACGGATAACAATTATAGTGCGGCTATCGACTTGTTAAAAGGTCTACAGTGGCAGCTCTCACAAAGTAGTAATGAGATCGCTCCAGCATTAACTATCGTAATCAAACAAAGCTTAAGTGAAGATATTGAACACTTGCAAGCGCGCAGTGCGCAGCCCAGTCAGTGGCAACTACAGAACTTAGCCATTCAAGATATACAAGCGTTTTTACACAGTTATGAAAGCCATGAGAGTGCGGCTAAGAGTAGCAACAGCGCTAACAGCAGCAATCAGCTCACTAAGTTAAATGGCATCAGCAATAAAAGCGTAGCTCTAAGCAGACGACAGCTTACTATTCATGAGGTCATTATGACCCTGAACTTGGCTATACAAGCCAGTAATATGCGTGAGCCTGACCAATTGAAAAGCTACTTGAGTCAAGCCCGTCTGCAGCTACAAACGGTAGCAGGATCCGCTAAGTCTCCCAACGCTGAAAGCGCTTCAAGCGCTGAATTATCAAACAACGATAAGGCTAAGGATTTGAGCAATGCTAAGAGCGATCTTGATAAGCTCGCTGCTATGAAAGCTCCGGCTAATATTACTGAGGTCATCGCTTGGCTAGATCAATTGCTAGCCAATACGCCAACGGCCATACCCTTATTAACGACACAAGTTTTGGATCAGCGCCAAAAATAATAGCTAAGATTAAAAAGTAGATAACTTATGAGTAGTGATAGCGACAATAATAGCCTTAAAGTAAACTCTGACCCTAACTTAATCGACCCTGCTCATTCTGAAACGCCGGATGAGTTACAGCATTATCCTGTTATTTATCGTCAGAGCGTGCAATGGGGCGAAATGGACGCGCTAAACCATTTGAATAATGTCGTTTATTATCGCTATGCGGAATCAGCGCGGATTTGCTATTTGCAGGCACTAGATCTATTTGACGGTAGTGCTATGTTACTGGCTCAATCTAGCTGTCAGTATCTGCGAGCCGTCACTTATCCTGATACCTTACTGATGGGAGTGCGCTGTCAGCGTTTGGGCAATACCAGCATCATTATAGAGTACAGCTATTATAGCTGCGCCCAACAAGCAGTAGTCGCTAACGCTGAAGCGGTAATTGTTCGTCTAGATAGTAACAGCGAGCATAAACTGCCTTGGACTGAAGAGGAACGCACGCGTCTGTTCGCTTTAGAAGCGCAAATGGGTCATATTCCAGAGTCTTAACTTGGTTGGGCTTTCGCTATTCTCAAGATAGAAGATACAAGAAGTAAAAAATGCTCAAAATAAAAAGGCACGCTAATTTTAATTAGCGTGCCTTTTTATTAGAAAGCTCATGAAAGAGTCTTTGGACTTAAAAGTGCCAGTTATTTTATGCTGACCTTTATAAGCCTTTAATTAGTCTTTACTTGGTGCATTGACAAAATCAACCACGTTTAAATCAAAACCTGATAAAGCATAAAACTTCATCGGCGATGATAGTAAACGCATATCGCGTACGCCCAAATGGCGTAATATTTGCGCACCAACGCCGATACTGCGATAAGGCTGTTGCGTAATGGTTGAGAGCGACTCATTGCTAGCTGCTTTATCTAAAGCATCACCAAGGTCGACCGGCTGATGACTACCGATCCAGACCATAACTCCTCGTTCTGAGGCGCTAATTTCTTCTAAAGCAGATTGTATACTCCAACCGCTGCGACCAGTAGTATCGTTTTTGGCGGCGAATAAATCACGCAGTGGATGGAAACCGTGTACGCGTACGGTACTAACGCCGGCACTGACATCACCTTTGACTAAGGCTAAGTGAGTCTCGTCCGCACCAAACTCGCGGAAGCGGTGTAAAGTGAAAGTACCATGCTCAGTCTCAAAAGGCTGTGATTCAATCTCTTCAACCGTTTGCTCGTTGGCTATACGATAATTAATAAGATCAGCAATGGTACCAATTTTTAGGTTATGCTCTTTGGCAAAAATCTCTAGATCATCGCGACGGGCCATAGTGCCGTCAGGATTGATAATTTCAACGATGACCGCTGCTGGCTCAAGTCCTGCTAAACGCGCCAAATCACAGCCCGCTTCAGTATGACCGGCGCGATGTAGCACCCCGCCATTTTGAGCCATAATCGGGAAGATGTGCCCAGGCTGCACGATGTCCTCAGGTTTCGCAGAGGAGAAGACGGCCGCCTGAATAGTACGAGCGCGGTCGGCAGCAGATATACCAGTGGTGACGCCTTCAGCCGCCTCGATAGAGACGGTAAAGTTAGTACTGAATTTGGCTTCATTGCGATCAGACATTAGCGGCAATGCTAATTGTTGGCAGCGTGCTTGTGATAGAGTCAGACAAACTAGGCCGCGGGCATGGGTGATCATAAAGTTGATATCTTCAGGGCGCACATGAGTAGCGGCCATGATGATATCGCCTTCATTTTCGCGATCTTCATCATCCATCAAAATGACCATTTTTCCGGCGCGAATATCTTCAATTATTTCAGGAACGGTATTTAAACTCATAAAAGTCTCTATATTTTTTATTGGATTAAGGGCTAAAAATCTGTGCGTCATTGTAACAGTAGATGGCAAATGGGTCTGTACTGGCTAGTAAACATACTTAATAATTTTTGGCATGCTCCAAGCTTTAATCATTGCTAGCGGCTTGATCCTTAAGCCACTGCATAAACTGCTTGCTATGCTGCTCGCGCTGGTTATCGGCATACTCATAAAAGCGAGTATCAATTAAGCTATCGGGTAAATAACTTTGCGCATAATAATGATTGGGGTAATTGTGCGGATAAGCATAGCCTACGCCATAACCTTCGTTGCGCATCAACTTAGTGACGCCATTACGCAAATGCAGCGGCACCGGCGAAGCATCTTTTTCAGCCAAGCTCATCGCCGCATTGATAGCTTTATAAGTACTATTACTCTTAGCGCTAGTCGCTAAATAAACCACCACTTGTCCTAAAATAATACGCGCTTCTGGCATACCTATCGACTGTACGCTACGCAATGCTGCATCAGCGAGCAAAAGCGCATTGGGATTGGCATTACCGATATCTTCACTAGCCAAAATCACCAAGCGCCGCGCGATAAAATCAGCAGGCTCACCGCCGACTAACATTCTAGCCATCCAATACAGCGCCGCATCAGGATCAGAGCCGCGTACTGACTTTATCAGCGCTGAGACGATATCATAGTGCTGCTCACCGTTTTTATCGTAACGCACTAACGCTGTCTGTGCTACACGTCCGACAATCTCATCGTCAATGACGATAGGCGAGTGCTTAGGATCAGCGGTCTGTACCGCTAGCTCCAATAAATTTAGTGCCTTTCTAGCATCGCCATGCGCAAGCTCACTGATAAAGCCTTGAGCCTGCAACTCAATATTCAGCTTTTTTAATACTTGGTCTTGATTAATAGCTCGCTTCAATACTGCTGTTATTTGCTCGCTATCAAGTGGCTCTAAGCGATAGACTTGGCAACGAGATAACAGTGCATTATTGACACTGAACGAAGGGTTTTCGGTGGTAGCGCCAATCAAAGTGATATCGCCTGCTTCTACCGCACCAAGCAAGGCGTCTTGCTGCGCCTTATTGAAACGATGAATCTCATCAATAAATACTACTGGCGACTCAAAGCTCAACGAATCATTATTATCTAATACTTCACGTAATTGTTTAACGCCAGTATTTAAAGCGGATAGCGCATGAAAAGGTCGGCCTACCGCCTCAGCTAATAGCATAGCGATAGTGGTCTTGCCAATGCCTGCTTCCCCGTGCAATATAATAGAGGATAAATGATTTTGCTCCACCAAACGTCGTAGCGGTGCATTCTCAGCCAATAAATGCTCCTGACCGATGATGTCATCTAAAGTAGTAGGGCGCATCCGCTGTGCTAGAGGCGTATCAGCATGAAAAGCAGCAGGCATAAAACTCCTAACGCTTACTATAGTAAGTATTAAA
>CBETCF010000074.1:0-10372 GCA_965534785.1 uncultured Psychrobacter sp. | reverse complement strand
TAAAAAAGCCGACGCCATATAGACACTCTATACAACATCGGCTCTTTATTACTTAAGCGCTAAATCCTAAACTCTTAAGCCACTTCACCCGCTAAGAACTCTTTGGCAAAGCGTTGGAGCATACCGCCAGAGTTGTACATCTTCACCTCATCGGCAGTATCTAAGCGGCAAATGACAGGCGCTTTATCGACTGTGCCATCAGTGCGATTAATCACTAACGTCATCTCGCCACCAGCAGAAACCTCACCTTCGATATCGAAGATTTCTGTCCCATCAATGTTTAAAGTCTCACGATTAACGCCTTCTTTAAACTGCAATGGCAATGCACCCATACCGACTAAGTTTTGACGGTGAATACGCTCAAAGTCTTCAGCGACGACGACTTCCACGCCAGCTAAGCGCACGCCTTTAGCTGCCCAGTCACGGCTTGAGCCTTGACCATAGCCATCACCAGCGATAATGATTAGCGGCTGCTCACGATTCATATAAGTCTCAATCGCTTCCCACATACGCATGACTTGTCCTTCAGGCTCAACGCGAGCGAGTGAGCCTTGAATAACGTCGCCTTTCTCGTCACGAACCATCTCGTTTAAGAGTTTTGGATTAGCAAAAGTGGCACGCTGCGCGGTCAAGTGATCGCCGCGATGCGTGGCATAAGAGTTATAGTCTTCGGCAGGTAGGCCCATAGTATCAAGATACTCGCCAGCAGCTGATTCACCCATAATGGCATTTGATGGCGACATGTGGTCGGTGGTGATGTTGTCACCGAGTACCGCTAATGGACGTAGACCTTTTAGCTTGTTCATCGCCGCCATTTTGCCTTCCCAATACGGCGGACGGCGGATATAAGTACTGAGCTCACGCCAATCATACTGGGGATCGGTGACCGATGCCTCGTTACGACCTGCATCAGCTTTGGCTGCATCAAACATCGGAATATAAACTTCGTTGAATTGCTCTGGCTTAACCGAAGCTTTAACGATAGCATCGACTTCCGCGTCATCGAACCAGATATCTTTTAGATAAACTTCATTGCCATTTTGATCTTTACCGAGCGAGTCTTTTTCGATGTCAAAACGGATATTACCGGCGATAGCATAAGCAACAACTAGTGGCGGTGAAGCTAAGAACGCTTGCTTAGCATACGGGTGAATACGACCATCAAAGTTACGGTTGCCTGAGAGCACTGCGGTACTGAATAAATCACGGTCGATGATTTCTTTTTCGATATCTGGATCAAGTGCGCCACTCATACCATTACAAGTGGTACAGGCGAAGGCGACCACGTCGAAGCCCAGTTTTTGTAGCTCTGGTAATAATTCTGCTTCTTCTAAATACAGCTTAACGGTTTTAGAACCAGGTGCTAATGAAGACTTCACCCAAGGCTTACGCACTAAGCCTTTTTCTACTGCATTACGCGCGACGATACCGGCAGCGACCATGTTGCGTGGGTTTGAGGTATTCGTACAGCTCGTGATAGCGGCGATAATAACCGCACCATCTGGCATTAAACCATCTTTTGGTTCAGGCAATTTGTCACCTTCGCCGTGAGCGATACCTTCTTTTACTAAGTCAGTCGTCGAGACGCGAGCGTGCGGACGCGAAGGACCGGCGATATTACGCACGACTTCAGATAAATTAAAATGCAAGATGCGATCATACTCAGCATCAACCATGCCATCAGCCCAAAGACCGGTTTGTTTAGCATAAGCTTCAACGGTTTTGATTTGCTGCTCTGTACGGCCAGTTAGACGTAAGTAATCAATCGTTTGCTCATCGATAGAGAACATAGCAGCAGTAGCGCCATATTCAGGGGTCATATTCGAGATAGAAGCGCGGTCACCAACGGTTAAGTTACGAGCGCCTTCACCATAAAACTCTAGATAGGCTGAAACCACGCCTTCATCGCGTAAGAATTCAGTCATCGCTAATACTAAATCAGTACCTGTAATACCTTCCTGCAACTTGCCGGTTAGCTCAACGCCGATGATATCTGGCAGACGCATGTAGGAGGGATTACCTAGCATCACGCTTTCAGCTTCCAATCCACCAACACCGATAGAGATAACCCCTAGCGCATCGACCATAGGCGTATGGCTATCGGTACCGACTAAGGTATCAGGAAAAGCAATAGCATCGCCGTCTTGATTAGCTACCACTTGTACCACAGGCGACATTTTTTCTAGGTTAATTTGATGCATGATGCCGTTACCGGGCGGCACAACGTTAACGTTATCAAAGGCGTACTGACACCAGTTGATAAAATGGAAACGATCTTCATTACGGCGCTCTTCAATCGCGCGGTTTTTCTCAAAAGCGTTTTCTTCAAAACCAGCATGTTCAACCGCTAACGAATGATCAACAATCAGCTGAGTCGGTACGATTGGATTAACTTTTGATGGATCGCCGCCCTCAGCCGCAATAGCATCACGTAAGCCTGCTAAATCAACAAAAGCAGTCTGACCTAAGATATCATGACAAACGACACGGGCAGGGTACCACGGAAAATCAAGGTCTTGCTTACGGTAGATATGCTGTGACAAAGCCGCGGTGAGATCCTCTGGTGGGCAACGGCGCACTAAGTTCTCACACAGTACTTTTGAGCTAAAAGGAAGCTTAGCATAAGCGCCTGGCTCAATATCATTGACCGCTTGCTCAACATCAAAATAATGTAAATCGGTATTAGGCAGTGGCTTTTTGTATTGCTCATTCATGGTTTGCGGATTAACTTGCGTTAAAGGCTGCTTGCTGTCGTCGCTCATGGCGTGCTTTCCTTTATGAGTGAAATGGATTGAAAAAGGTATAAAAGATAATTTGTTTAGCAAAATTTATTAAGGTTAATAGGTTTTGCTAAATAAATGGTAGCTGATAAGGAAAGAGATGTAGGGTGGTTACGCTTCGCTAAACCACCCTACAAGTCTTTTCTTTAAAATGAATGCTCGAAACTACTAACGAGCACTCATATCAGGTACTGAACGCAACTCTTCACCGGTATATTCCGCACTTGGGCGAATGATACGGTTATTAGCACGTTGCTCGAAGACGTGAGCTGCCCAACCACTCAAGCGTGAACACACGAAGATAGGGGTGAATAGTTTAGTTGGGATACCCATGAAATGATAAGCTGAGGCATGGAAAAAGTCAGCATTACAGAACAGTTTCTTCTCACGCCACATCACTTCTTCAGCACGAACTGATACTGGATACAATACCGTATCGCCAACGTCGTCAGCTAGTTTCTCAGCCCAACCTTTAATCACCACGTTACGTGGATCAGATTCGCTATAGATAGCATGACCAAAGCCCATGATTTTATCTTTACGCTCAAGCATCGCCATCATTTCTTTTTCGGCTTCATCAGGTGAGCTAAAGCCTTCAATCATGTCCATTGCCGCTTCATTGGCGCCGCCATGTAAATGACCACGTAATGAGCCAATTGCACCAGTGATGCAAGAGTGAATATCAGATAGAGTAGAGGCACAAACACGCGCGGTAAAGGTTGAAGCGTTAAACTCATGCTCAGCATACAGAATTAGTGAGACGTTCATTACCTTGGTATGAAGCTCGTTTGGCTTTTCACCTTTAAGCAGATGCAAGAAATGGCCGCCGATAGTGTCGTCATCAGTTTCAGTCTCAATGCGCACGTTGTCGTGAGTAAAGCGATACCAATAGTTAATAATCGATGGGAATACCGCTAACATACGATCGGTTTTATCATTTTCTTGTGAGAAGTCAGTTTCCATCTCAAGGTTACCTAGCATCGAGCAACCTGTACGCAGTACGTCCATAGGATGGGCATCAGCCGGAATACGCTCAAGCACATCTTTTAATGCTTGTGGTAGGCCACGCATTTTTTTAAGTTTAGCTTGATAAGCGTCAAGCTCACTTTGAGTTGGCAAGTTGCCATAAAGTAGCATGTAAGCCACTTCTTCAAAGATGCACTTGTCAGCTAGCTCTGACACATCATAACCACGATACGTCAGGCCAGAACCTGATTTACCGACCGTAGATAGAGAGGTCTTGCCTGCGACTTGACCACGTAGACCTGCGCCTGAGAGTTCTTTCTGTGCTGCCATGATAAATTCCTTTTGTGGGTAGCTTTTGGGGTTTAAACTAAAAAATAACTCTAATACATCTAACTAAAACAACGGTAACTCTATGATTGATAACTTTACCAATAAATTTATTAATAAAGAAATTAAAGCTCTATATCGATATTGCAGCGCTTAAATTCAGCGTTGAGAGGCTGGTTTATCACCTCCATAGCACTGCCTTCGCCTTCAGCATTATTAACTTCCGTATACTTAGCGCCTAGTGGCGACTGCATAAAGGTTTGAATCTGTGCCATCTCCTCTTCTGTTGGATCAGGCATAGGAGTAGCGACTTGTTGACCATTCATAATAAGCAGCTGCTCATTACCGAAAGCTAGCAGCTTTTGACCAACTTCTGAGGCATAAAATTCGTTCAATGATGCAAGCTCGTCATCGGTAAACTTGCTTTTATAAAACGCATCTACCTCAGCCTTACCTAAGTCTTGATCGCGGGCCTCAAGACAAGTGACTTGTTCTTGGGTCAACTCGCCATTGGTTAACAGTGGCGCAAACAACATCTGATCGACCGTATCCAAAGTTATCGTCGTCATCACTAGCTCATCTTGATCGGCAGACACTGTATTGACGTTAGCATCATTAGTATCGACCACAGCGACTTCACTGCTATCAGCCGCTTCAGTCGACGCATTAGTTGATGTATTATCATTACAACCAGTTATGAATACTGCCACTGCCAAGCTGCAGCCAAGCGTAATCTTACTCAGGGTGTGCTTAGTAGAAAACGACATATAGACCCTTAGAATTAGTAAAAATTGATAGCTATGTTACTTATTATCAGCAAACAGTTTATCTAGCGTTTGCTCAAACTCATGATAGTTCAAAAAGTCATATAGCTCCATGCGCGTTTGCATAGTATCAACGACGTTTTCTTGGGTACCATCATCTAACAGATGCTGATAGACATTCAATGCAGCTTTATTCATCGCACGGAAAGCAGATAGAGGATAAAGCACCATATCCACGCCAACGCTGTGCAGCTGCTCAGTATTATAAAGATCGGTCTGACCAAACTCGGTCATGTTAGCAAGGACCGGAATGTCTAGTACATCGGTAAACTTACGATACATCTCGATATCGGTCAAGGCTTCAGCAAAGATCATATCCGCACCGGCCTCTTGAAAGGCAACTGCGCGTTCAACAGCGGCATCTAACCCTTCAACTGATAAAGCATCAGTACGCGCCATTACTACAAAATCAGGATCTGTCTTGGCATCCATAGCCGCTTTTAGACGATCGACCATCTCTGAGATACTGACGATCTCTTTATTTGGACGGTGACCACAACGCTTTTGCGCCACTTGATCTTCGATATGTACTGCAGCAACGCCAGCTTTTTCCATTTTTTTGATAGTTTGCGAGATGTTGAATGCGCCGCCAAAGCCAGTATCGATATCGACAAGCAGTGGAGTATCAACGGCGTCAGTGATGCGACGAGCGTCTTCTAGCACATTATCAAGGCTCGTCATGCCTAAGTCAGGCAAACCAAATGAGGCGTTGGCAACACCAGCACCGGATAAATAAAGCGCTTGATGGCCAACTTGAGTAGCCATCATCGCCGTATAAGCATTGATAGTACCGACGATTTGTAAAGGTAGATTATTAGCATTCTGTTGTTGCATTGCACTACGAAAGCGCGCGCCAGCTGATGAGCTCATTTGAGAATCCTTGCATATAAGAGAAGTTTTACCGTTAGAGCAAGCCGAACGGTTCAGTATTAGATAGGGTTTATACTCTAAGAGTACACTTAATCACTAAGGTTTCAAAGTCATCTCAAAGTACCGTTATTAAATATATTTAATATAATAGTTTAGAATTATTAATATCATCCATTTATTGAATGTTAATATTCAAAAATTCATTAGTTCGTTCGATCTATTATTCAAATTGATTAATCTATTACTATTTCTGACTAGATTTGTTTTACATTTAGTTACAAATTAGCTAATTTTACTTCGTTGTACGGATAGTTAGGGTAACCGTTATTGATAATAATATAGAACAAAAAAGACCTCTATAGCTAGGCTATAGAGGTCTATACAGTCATCAAGTCACAAGACGCTAAAAGTTAAATTAGCAAATTTAACTAAGCCCTTAACCTATTAAACCAGCAAGATTGGCTAAGAATAATAGCGCAAAGCCGCCTAAGAATAATAGACCGGCAATGGATAACGCATTCATGCCAGCCGATAACTTTTGATGTTTACTAACTAAGGAGTAGTTTAACCAACCAAAAATAGGCGCGGAGACAAAGGCTGATATCATAGCGAACTTGAGCATACTACCGAGCTGTCCGGTAAAGAAGGTGATAATGACTAAGCCGCCACCAATGGCATAAGTGGTCCAAAAGGCTATTTGTTTTTTGGTGATTTCATCTTGACCTTTAAGTAGTCGCCAGCATTCGGCATTGGCACGGCCGTAACCGTCAGCACAAGTAATCGTAGTACCAAACATACACATGAAGGCGACAAAGGCCACTAATAGCCGCGACCAGTCACCGATAGTAGCGGTATACATATTGATGAGCTGATTGATATAAGCACCGCCAACCAGTTCAATCTCTTGGCCTGAGCCATACTGTACAAAGACACCAAGCGATAAGAAAAACAACGCTAGAATAGCAGAAACCGCATAACCAACATTAAAGTCCAGTAATCCTTGACGATGGGTAGTGTTATCGGTTTTTCTCTTAGCCGATGTCCACATAGAAGTAATCGCCGCAAACTCGAGTGGTGCAGGCATCCAGCCCATCAGCGCTACAATGAAACCTAAAGTCGCTAGATTCCATGGTGAGGCTGCAACAAAATCAGCAGTCATTACGGTTGGCTTGCCGGCAGCGATAACCACTGCCGCTACTGTCGCTGTTGTGAGCGCAATCATGATCCACTTAGTTACCCCATCTAGCAACTTATAGTGACCAGCTACTAAGAAGAACCAAGAGACGGCGACGATAATTAAAGACAAACTAATAGTCGACAGACCAATAGAGGCGGGGAGCATGAAGCCCAATATTACCGCGGCAATCAAAGATACCGCACCAGTACTAATCACTGCCGATAGCATAGAGAGTATAAAATATATCCAAAGATAAGCTTTTGAGCGCTTGGCATAACCGGCAATCAAGCTCTCACCAGTATCGTAGACGTAGTCAGTACCGAAGCGGAAAAAGGGATACTTAAAGACGTTAGCCAAGATAATCATAATCGCTAACTGCCAGCCATATATAGCACCTGCCTGCGTTGATGAAATTAGATGCGAGCCACCAATAGCCGCTGTTGCCATCAAGATGCCAGGACCAAAAATACGCCAGCTAAAGCCTTCTTTCTGAGCGATATTCTCGCTATTAGGATTGTTGATTGATTGTGTGGTCATGCATACCTCAGTTTATATCGAGCGTTTTTCGGTGACTTTATCACACCCAGTAGCTTTGGGAATAATAACTATTAGCTTACCTCAAACAAACTGTTGGCGTCGGTAGGTGATGCCGCGCTGCTCATAAATCTCATAGATGGCGCTTAGTAAGTCGGGAACCTTGGGGTGGATAAAGTCTTTTAAGGTATGTAAATAGATAGGAGAGGTGACATTTTCGTGAACCAAGCGCTGATAGCTGATTTGCTTGGTACGCATTACTTGTAAGCTGGCGGGTACTAGAGTGATACCTTCACCTGCAGCGACGAGCCCTAGTGCCACTTGTAAGTCGCTCACTTTACTAGTTCTGAGCGGTGTAACGCCGTGTTGTGCAAATAGATAGAGCAAGGGCTCAGTGACTGAATCAAATATTATTGGCTCAAGCATTTGCTTAGTTTTTTTGCTGCTTGAGTTAGCATGGTTTTGAGTATGAGCAACCGAAATATTGCTAGCGGTAACAGAGGCGGGCAAGTGCGTTTGATGATAAAGAATCAAGCGACTACTGGCTAAGTCCATCAAGCGCTGCTCCTTAACCTCGGCTAAAGGATGTGCTTTGGGTAATGCCACTAGATAACGCTCATGTCGCAGTAATATTTGCTGTATCCAAGGATCTTGATGCTCAAAACGGCCGAAACCCACATCAATCTCGCCAGACTTTAGCGCCTCTATCTGCTGATAGGAGCTGATATCCTTTAGATTAACCTCTATGTCAGGATTTTGCCGTTTAAAAACAGCGATAACTTCGGGTAATAATCCATACAACACCGAGGGCACAAAACCAATATTTAAGGCTTTACTAGGTGCTGATAAACGCTGAGTCATATTGGTAATAGCATCGAGCTCTGTCAATAAAGCACTGATTTTGTCATAAAAGAACAAGCCCGCTGCCGTTAACTGTAGCGGACGATGATAACGGTCAACCAATACCACATCCATCTCGGTCTCTAGCTGCTTAAGCAATCGGCTAAGGCTCGGCTGAGAGATGCCAGTCATTTTTGCAGCAGCACTAAAGCTTTGCAATTGAGCAATAGCAATAAAGGCCTTTAGCTGTTTTAAATCCATTATTATCTCTTTTATAGCTATTTATTCTCAGGAGAAAATATTTATATCCAATAGTTATTACTGCTGTGGCTCCTGATTTTACAGCAAAGAGCTTAACTACTACAAAGCTAAAATACCAAACCACTTAGAGGTTCACAGCCGATTATAGCTTTATAATTATAACTAGCTATATAATAAAATCTGTAATTTCATCTTACCCAGTGGTTACAGGATGCTATATTAGCAATCGATTAATACTAGAATTGGCTTGGCGTAATATGGACGACTCAGACCACGATAACCGCAATAAAGAAAAAGAGTTAGCACGTCAGCTGCTAAGTGAGGAGGAGCTGCGTTATTTTTCTGGAAATAAGAAAAAAAATAAGCTCAAAAGATTGCTGCTGAACAAGCGTAAAAATCCTAATAGTATACCAAAAGAGTCGCTCGATCATGATTCAGTCAATACGATAACCAAGACTGTTGCCAGCGTTAAAGAACAACAAGAGGATACAAAGCTAAGCTCTAACAAAAACAGCGCATTGCTAGTAAAGAAGGGCAGAGGTTTACCAATTATTGTCGCTAGTAGTATTTTAGTTTTTTTGGTGGTGGCATTAGTAGTAGTCTTCACATTAAAGACTGGCGGAAATCCTACTACTAAAGATTTATCGTTCGCTGATAGCGAGTCATTAGCAGACTCTGCAGTTGATAAACGAACCCTTTCGACTGAGACAGCTACAGATCCTAGCGATAGCGCAATTAGAAATAATACATCAAACGTTCCTGCGACAAGCGCCAACTCTCAAACTGAATCATTAACCGTGGCTAAGTCTAACAATAATGAAAGTACAAAGAGTAATGATCAGCTAGTAGCCAAGCAAACCTTAGAAAACAATAAACAAAATGCTAAGGAGCAATCTACGGAGCAGAATGATAAAAAAGCTACGGTAAGCTATGAAGACTTTGCTAAAGAAGCACAAACTACTATATATCGTGATAGTGACTATTAGGGATATGTAGATAATGTATGAACTACAAACAAAGGCCTTATGGGTTTCTAAATAGAGTCTATTTAACATAATATACATTATGCGAAAACAAACCAACGGCTTCTAGGGATTTAAGTCTTAAAGATATTAGCGTTAGAATTAACTTAATGGCAATTACTATTCAGAAAGTCCTTGAGCGATTCATTATCAGTCATTATCACATCTGCCACCTGACAATTATCATCATCACATGTCAGCTTATAATAAACTTCACTGCCTTGTGCCAAATTAACCTGCACCAAACCTTCAGTGTTTATAGAGATTTGCTTATCTTGCGCATAGTCTGGATCTTGCGAATCCCACATCACATCATGACCAGTACCACAAATCATCTCATGCTTATCAAAATAATCTTCTTCAAGTCTCATGGCCTTTTGTAGATCCTGATCAGCATACTTCCTGAGTGTTGGCGTTTGCGCGTATTGATCACTAGCATTCTCAGCATACATCTCAGTAATAGTTGCTATCTTGATATTATTCCATTTAGAACTATCCACATCAGAGCCATGTTCACTAGCTACTGCTGGTAGCGTATGTATGGCTAAAGCGCCTATTACCATAGATAAGGCTAAAAACGCATTTGGTATGGATTTTTGTGTGATATATGGCATGATATTCTCAAGATGTGATATAGCTTTCAATAACCGCTGTTTTTATACAATACAGAGCAAATACTAGGTTTTATTGAAGTTGTATTCTTATTAGAAAATGAAGGATTAGAATATTACAGCATAGTTAAGCGCTCATTTTGCAGCTTATTAGTAGCTT
>CBETCF010000073.1:0-10410 GCA_965534785.1 uncultured Psychrobacter sp. | reverse complement strand
AATAATTAGAATTAGGAACATCATTATGAAAATCTCACGCCAAGCTTATGCCGATATGTACGGGCCAACGACTGGTGATCGAGTGCGCTTGGGCGATACTGAACTATGGATTGAGGTAGAGAAAGACTATACCCATTACGGTGAAGAAGTGATGTTCGGCGGCGGCAAAGTGATCCGTGACGGTATGGGTCAAAGCCAGCGCTTCGATGAAGCAGTCATGGATACCGTTATCACTAACGCCATCATTATCGATTGGTGGGGTATCGTCAAGGCCGATGTGGGCCTAAAAGACGGTCGCATTGCTGCTATTGGTAAAGCGGGCAACCCAGATACTCAGCCGGATGTCGATATCGTCATTGGTCCCGGCACTGAGATCATCGCCGGCGAAGGTCAAATACTTACGGCAGGCGGTATCGATACTCATGTCCACTATATCTGTCCGCAGCAAGTTGATGAAGCCCTTATGAGTGGTCTGACTACTATGATTGGCGGTGGTACCGGTCCTGCGACGGGCTCTATTGCCACTACACATACGCCAGGGCCATGGCATTTAGGTAAAATGATGCAAGCAGTCGATGACTTACCTATCAATATTGGCTTTTTGGGTAAAGGTAGTGCCAGTACTCCAGAAGCACTTGTCCAACAAGTTAAAGCAGGTGCTATGAGTCTAAAGATTCATGAAGATTGGGGTGCAACTCCTGCCTCTATTAGTAATGCGTTAGACGTGGCTGATCGCTTTGATATTCAAATCGCTCTCCATGCCGATAGCCTAAACGAGTCAGGATTTGTAGAAGATACCATCGCCGCATTCAAAGACCGTTGTATCCATACTTATCATTCAGAAGGAGCTGGCGGTGGTCACGCACCTGATATTCTCGTCGCTTGTAGTCTCCCTAACGTTTTGCCCTCCTCTACCAACCCAACGAGACCTTATACCATCAATACTGTGGATGAGCATCTAGATATGCTGATGGAGTGTCATAATCTGGATGCTAGCATTCCAGAGGATGTGGCCTTTGCCGATTCGCGTATTCGCCGTGAGACTATCGCTGCCGAGGATATCCTGCAGGATATGGGCGTGATCTCTATGATGTCGTCTGATTCACAAGCTATGGGCCGCATCGGTGAAGTGGTGTGCCGCACTTGGCAAACGGCGCACAAAATGCGCTTGCAACGTGGCCTATTACCAGAGGATGAAGAACGCGGTACCGATAACTTTCGGGTGAAACGCTACATTGCCAAATACACGATCAATCCGGCTATCACTCATGGCATTAGTCATGAAATTGGCTCGGTTGAAGTCGGTAAATTTGCCGATTTAGTATTATGGAAGCCGAAGTTTTTTGGCGTAAAACCTTCTATTATCTTAAAAGGTGCCATGATTGCAGGCGCTGCTATGGGTGATCCCAATGCCGCCATCTCTACCCCGCAGCCGGTCCATTATCGCCGGATGTTTGGTGCGCTAGGTCGCGCCGCTGCTGCGACTCGCATAACCTTTGTGAGTCAAGCTGCGATGAATACTGGACTCGAAGAAAAGCTCGGTCTAAAAAGTCGCTTCGTTGCTTGTAAAAACGTACGCCAAGTGCGTAAAAGCGACATGAAGCTCAACGACGCCTGTCCAGATTTGACGGTAGATCCACAGACTTATGAGGTGCATGCCGACGGCGTACTGCTAACCTGTGAGCCCTCATCAGAGCTGCCATTAGCCCAACTTTATCATTTGTTCTAAAAGAAAGGACATAACATGTTTGAATTGACAAAAAGACTAGACGCGACTAATCACTCTAATCAGAGTGCTGTATATGACACTTTAACCTTGCCTTATGAGCTACGCATTCGCGGTCGCCTGAAAGCGAGCACTGATAAAGGACAAGAGGTCGGACTCTTTCTTGATCGCGGTCCAGTGATGCGTCATGGTGATTTGCTTGAAGCCAGTAGCGGCGAGATTATTCAGATTTGCGCCGCTGATGAGCCAGTCACTACCGCTTATGTCGAGGGCGCTTTAGCATTGGGAAGACTATGCTATCACTTAGGCAATCGTCATGTGTCGCTCGCCATTGGTAGCGATACCGATGGTCGTCATTGGGTGCGGTTTCCACCGGATCATGTATTAGAAGAATTAGCTGAATTGTTGGGCGCAACGCTCACCCATCATGACGCACCATTCGATCCTGAGTCTGGCGCTTATGCGCAGGCTGGTCGTGAACACGTTCATGCGCATAGCGAACATGTCGATCAACATACCCATTCTCATAATGACGGTCACTCGCATGACCATCATACCCATTCTCATAAAGATGAGCATTCCCATAACCACCACGCCCATTCTCATAACGACGGACACGCTCATAATGATGGAACAAGCCACGCACACTAAAGAGCCACTAAGTGCCGTCAGTGATTTGGCACTACTTGGTTTGATGCAACTGATCAGCCCGGCATTGCCAATTGGCGCTTTTGCTTGGTCGCAAGGCTTGGAGAGTGCTTTTGAGCTAGAGTGGGTGAATAATGAGATACAGCTTGGTGAGTGGCTCACGGGCGTACTTGCTGATGGTCTGACGCGCTGCGAATTGCCAGTTTTGGCACGCTTGCAGGCTTGTTGGGCGGCTAGCGATAGCGATGGCCTCGCCTATTGGAACGACTGGATACATGCCAATCGCGAGACCGCTGAGATTAGCGATGAGGATACCCGCTTAGGACTGGCACTGATGCGTTTACTAAACAGTTTAGAGCTTCAACCACAGGCGCAGTGGGGTCATGCTGAACTGCCGGAAGATCCCGGTTATGTCACCGTTTTTGCATGGACCGCTCATCAGCGCCATGTGCCGATACGCCAGAGCCTATTAGGATTTGCTTGGGCCTGGCTTGAGAATCAATTAGCGGTGGCTTGCAAGGCGCTGCCATTGGGCCACACCGCAGCGCAACGGCTGAATGAGCAACTGCGCCCACAATTGGTCAGCGCCGTGGATACCGCGCTCATGCTCACTGATGAGGAGCTTGGACCGATTTTACCGGGTTTAGCGCTAGGTAGTGCTCATCATGAAACCCAATATTCGAGATTGTTTAGGAGCTAATAGCTTTTAATTCACCACTGCCTTGCATTTATAACGACTTTTATTAGCACCACTTTTGACATTATATAAGGAAAATATCATGAAACATTGTTTACGAGTAGGCGTCGGTGGTCCAGTAGGTTCTGGCAAAACGGCTTTGTTACGTCAGTTATGCAGCGCCCTAAAAGACCATTACGATATTGCTGTCGTTACTAATGATATCTATACCCGTGAAGATGCTGACTTTTTATTGAAGCATGACGCCTTGCCTGCGGATCGTATTCTTGGGGTAGAAACCGGTGGCTGTCCGCATACCGCTATTCGTGAAGATGCCTCTATGAACTTGGCGGCGATTGATGATCTGCAAAGCCGTCATCCTAATTTAGAGCTAGTATTAGTCGAGTCTGGTGGCGACAATCTTGCCGCTACTTTTAGTCCGGAGCTCTCTGACTTAACCCTTTATGTTATCGATGTCGCTGCTGGTGACAAGATACCGCGTAAAGGTGGCCCTGGCATTACCAAATCAGATTTGCTGATTATTAACAAAATTGATATCGCTGAATACGTTCATGCGTCACTCGATGTGATGGAGCGCGACTCAAAAATGATGCGCGGTGAACGTCCTTTTATATTTACCAACCTGTATGACGGTGTTGGCGTGGAAGAGATTATCAGCTTTATCTTAAAGCAAGGGATGTTACCTGAGCGTCGTCCCGGCAAAGTAGCTGACAAGGCTTAATTATCAAAACTACTACCTACAAAGTCGTTCGCAATCAAAAAGAATAATGGGAGAGGATAATGAATAAAATAACTGCTTTACCAATGAATAAGATAACCAATAAATTACTGCTGACCTTAGCTCTAATGCTCACTACGACTTTAGCCTTCGCTCATCCAGGGCATGGCGAACAAGTAAGCAACGGTTTTCTTAGTGGCTTATTACATCCGCTGATGGGTCTTGACCATTTATTAGCGATGGGTGCTATCGGCTTTTGGAGTATTCGCCAAAATACCACTATGAAACGCGGTACGCCGTTATTCGTCATAGCGGGCATGATAGTAGGTGCAGGAATTGCTTGGGCGGGTGTCAGTTTGGCCGGTGTTGAGACCGGTATTGCCATGTCAGTATTATTAGTTGGTGTGCTGATCGCCACGCTTGCAAAACTACCTACCGCTGTCGGTGGTACCTTAGTCGCGCTATTTATGGTCGCTCATGGTTATGCTCACGGTACTGAGATGACACAAGGTTCTAGTATGCTGCTTTATATGTCGGGCTTTGTTATAGCCACTTTAGCGATTACTTTTGTAGGCCGCGGATTAGGTTCATTAATGCTCAAAGCGGATAATCGTATTACTCGTGCTTTAGGCGGTGTGGTTGCTGTCATTGGCGGTGTATTAGCTGCTGGTTAATGGCTACTGCTACTGAGACAACACCACTCATCACTACCCCTCTAAAAAGCCGCACGGGATTCCTGCGGCTTTTTAGCTTTAAAGATTTTCACATAAGGATATGTCGATATGAATGACACTATTATAAAAGTATCAAGAAATACGGATCTTTCGCCAACAGACGCGGCTTCTACGCAAACGGTGGCCTTTTCTCATTATAATTACATCTCCGCCCAGCTGCCTATTAATACCACCACCAAGGATTTGGTTGCCAATGATATAAGAGTGCAAGCTACGCAATGTCTAAAAAACATCCAATCTATTGTCGAAAGCATTGATCATAATATGAATGATGTGATCAAAATTAATATTTATATAAAAGATCTAGCAGATGCAGATAAGGACATCGAACAAGATATTAAAGCTATAGACACTATCTATGCCGCGTTTTTCCAAGGTTATCTACCTACCAGAACTATTATCGCAGTAGCAGATTTACCTATGGAGGCTTTAGTACAAATGGATGCCGTCATCTCAAACGGTATGGGCACGCATCCACAAGCGCCTAGTGAGCTGGTAAAAGTCGCTAGAAATACTGAAAATGTACCAAGGGACTCAGCATCCCCTCATACCATTGCTTTTTCTCATTATAATAATATCTCCGCGCAACTGCCGATAGATTGCGTGACAGGTGAATTGATTGTTGGAGGAGTAAAAGAGCAAACTGAACAATGCTTAGAGAATGTCAAAGCGATCTTAGCCAGTATTGAGGTGCCTTTGGACAAAATCGTTAAAGTAAATGTCTTTCTAACCAATCTAGCTGACATGAACACAGTAGACGAAGTTTACGCCATGTTTTTTTCGGACTCTATCATCGCTAATGAGCAAAGCTATATACCGGCGCGGACTATTACCGCCGTGTCAGCGCTGCCGATGGATGCTCTAGTACAGATCGATGTTATCGTCTCTCACGGTGATGGCACGCCGCCACAAGCGGTTGAAGATAAACATAACATCGTCATTGAGGCTAGCAATACGGATAAGGCGCCAAAGAATCCGCTATCCACGCAGACAGTGGCTTTCTCGCATTATAACCATCTCTCAGGACAGCTGCCTATCGATCCTGACTCTGGCAAGATAATAGAGGGTGATATAACCGCGCAGACCAAGCAATGCTTAGAGCATATCAAAGCCATTGTAGAAAGTGTCGACCATGTGATGGACGATGTAGTAAAGATAAATATCCAACTCAAAAACATTGAGGATATTGACAAGGTAAATGCGGTTTACACCCCTTTCTTCAATGGTGACTTGCCGGCTAGAACGGTCGTTGGCGTGTCAGCAATCCCAATGGATGCTTTGATCCAAATAGAAGCTATTGTCTCTAATGCTGAAGGAACAGCGCCTACGTGATTAAGGTAGTCTTATTGATTAGGATGTTTTGCAGCGTTTAACTTAACTAATTTTGATTCTCTCAATAACTCAACAAAAGACACCTAGCCGTTAAGCTAAGTGTCTTTTTTTTGAAGCGGATAGCGCACTACTTGTCAGATGAGGCTAATATAATCCTATAATAGCTGCTCACGAAGAGCATTCTTTAAAACCTTGCCGACTCCATTCCGCGGTAGAATATCTATAAAAATAGTTTTCTTAGGGCATTTAAATGACGCAAGCTGTGTTTTACAGTAGTCAAAGATATCATGTCCATTCAGACTTGATCCTTCATCAAGGACAACAAAAGCAACAGGGACTTCTCCCCACTTTTCATCTAACTCACCCACTATGGCAACTTCTGACACTTGCTCTAACTCCAATAGAACCTGTTCAATCTCCGCAGGATATATATTTTCACCACCTGATATTATCAAGTCTTTCAAGCGATCTACTACATACAAAAATCCCTCTTCATCGAAATAGCCAATATCCCCAGTAGCAAACCAGCCATCGCGAAAAGCAGAATTCGTAGCCTCTTCATTGTTCCAGTAACCAGGAAAAACTGCACTACCACGACAAAGAATTTCACCAAGATTATCTTTCTCTACTTGTAGACCAGTACCGAGATCGGCAATCATTAATTCCATCAAATATACAGGTTTGCCGTGAGAACCTCCTTTTTCAGGGTTCATAGCGGACTTCCAAAACGTAGTAGCTCCAGTCACTTCAGTTAATCCATAAACTTGTTGGACGCTAACCCCTATTTTGCTAAACTCCAAAATAGTCGACTTTGGTACTACAGAAGCACCGCACGTTATATTGATCAAGCTAGAAGAATCTATCTTTATTTTTTCTGCTACCATCAAAAGTGCTTGAGCCATTGCAGGCACTAGCATAGTGGTAGTAATGCGCTCTTGAGCAATGATACTCCACACCTGTACTGGTTGAAAATCTGATGAAAAATAGACTGTAGTACCTTTTTGAACACTAGTAGTTAAAGGCATCAACCCTCCAATATGAAACATTGGAACTACCAATAAAAAGCGATGACTGTCTAACCAATCAATAGTACTAGAAGTTCCATGCGCAGCGGCTAAAAAGTTTTTATGGGTTAATATTGCACCTTTGGGCTTTCCTGTGGTTCCCGAGGTATACATTAATATCGCAGCATCATTTCCTCGACGTTCAGCACGTGGACAGGATGGTAAATTGCTATTCGAAATTACTGTCGCAAAATTGTTATCTTGTTTACTTGTTCCATTACAAATAAAAAGCGTTAACTTAGTGCAATCTCGTAAAGTCTCAACCTGCTCTTCGAATTCCACATCATAAAAAAGTGCTGTGGCCCCACTATCATTTAAAATGTAAGCTAGCTCTTGTGTCTGTAAACGCCAATTTACTACTACCGAGACAGCATCTGCCTTTGCTACTCCATAGAGCATGGTTGCCTGAGCTATACTATTCTTACCTAAAATAGCTATCCGATCACCGGGTTTAACATTATTTGAGTAAAGCCAAGCCGCAATACTCTCGCACTGTACATTGACTTCCAAATAGCTTAAACGAGATCTCGAATCTATGAATCCTTCATGTTGAGGTGCCAAATTAGCGCGATGCGCCAGCATTTCTCCAAGATTATATGTCATGATATCTTTTCCAATAGAGTCTAAAATTTATTGTGATTCATATTTATTTCAATTAATAGATCACCTTATTAATCACAATGCTTTAGTAGCACCTGCAGCGCGCCCAATCAAAATATCAACCGGAGCGTCTGGGCTTAAGGTGCCAAAGGCCAGTCCATGCTCATTTGCCAGTCGTGAACGACAGAACTCTTTTGCAATTTCTGCATTGTCACTTAACAATAGTATTGAGGCTTGAAGCATTAATGCTAAGCGCTCAATGACATAACGACTGCGAAACTCTAAAGTGTCAATATCATCAAAACGTTCAGCTAGACGGCTCAGCTCGGTATCATAATCTGGGTTTTTGCCAGCGGCTTTTTGCAGTTCCAAAAATAGCGCATCACGAGTTTCCGGCTCTTTCTTTAATGCTCTAAGCACATCAAGACACTGCACATTACCACTACCTTCCCAGATTGAGTTTAGGGGAGCCTGCCTATATAGACGCGGCATTATGTTTTCTTCGACGTAACCAATGCCTCCCAAACACTCTTGCGCCTCATTGATAAAGACGGGCGTACGCTTACATATCCAGTATTTACCAATGGCAGTAGCGATACGAGCAAGAGCTGCCTCATGAGGATCTTTTTCAATCATGCCTACTGCGCGTGCAATACGCATAGTTAAAGCCAATGCCGCTTCCGACTCTAACGCTAAGTCTGCAAGCACATTACGCATGATAGGCTGATCGATTAAGAGTTTACCGAAGGCTTCGCGTTGACTGGTGTGGTGAATAGCTTGCACAAGCGCTTGACGCATTTGTGCTGATGAGCCAATCATGCAATCTAACCGAGTGAGTGCTACCATCTCAATAATGGTCGAAATACCGCGGCCTTCTAAGCCGACTAATTCACCAAACGCCCCATGAAATTCCACCTCTGATGAGGCGTTAGACCAATCCCCTAGCTTATCTTTGAGACGCTGGATACGAACGGCATTCTGTGTACCGTCAGGACGAAAGCGCGGGACTAAAAAGCAGCTTAGGCCATTTTCAGACTGCGCCAATACTAAATGAGCATCACACATTGGTGCTGAAAAGAACCATTTGTGGCCAATAACTTCATAACTTCCATCCTCTTGCACAGATGCTCGAGTTGTATTACGCCGTAAGTCAGACCCTCCTTGCTTTTCAGTCATACCCATTCCCATGGTACAACCAAGTTTTTCCTCCATAGGTAAACTACGTGGATCATACTGTTTTGATAAAAGCTTTGGCATCCATTTTTCTGCTAGCTTTGGTGAATGGCGTAGTGCGGGAATTGCAGCATAGCTCATAGACATAGGGCAGCCGAAACCGGCATCTGCTTGCGAACCAAGATACATAATAGCGGCGCGAGCAACATGAGAGCTGTCCCGATCTTCATGACGCCAGGCAAAATTACTCATACCATATTTCATTCCAGCAGACATTAACTCATGGTATGCCGGATGAAACTCTACTTCGTCTAAACGGTTTCCGTAACCGTCAAAGCTTCGTAACTTAGGTTTATTTTCATTGGCTAAAAACCCACTATTGATCAGATCGCCACCAGTGCGAACACCAAACTCTTTTAGCTCATCCTCTGCCCATGAGGCACCTTCTCTAGCTATAGCCTCCATAAGCGCTATATCTGTAGACCAAGCATTGTAATTAGCTAAAGCGGTAGGTTGGTTGTTTACTTCATGAGTATTAAATTGATTTTTCACTGACATAACTGTTATCTTCCTTGATTATAAATTGCATTAACCATGTCCCTAAGCACAGTATTACATTTTAAAACTAATTCAGTCAAGGTATGTAATATGAATAAACCAAGTCCACGCCTATTGCTTTTACGCTTGTTGACAGTAGCAGATGAAAACACCCTCACTGTCACTGAGGCTATTAAAGCAGGTTCGGTTTTCGGAATGACGGAAAATAGTATTCGCGTAACAATGGCTCGCTTAACCCAGGCAGATCTGGCTGAAACAGTCGGGCCCGCTACGTATAGATTAGGACCTAAAGCGCAGAAATTAGGAGATGATGTTGCTTCATGGCATACAGCTGATAAAAAAACCATAAAATCAGACGGATCATGGATAGCAGTCACAACCGGTGGAATGCCTCGTAGTGACCGCAAAATTCTTCGTGCCCGAGTTCGAGCCTTATCATTATTAGGCTTTCGAGAGTTAGATAAAGGACTTTATCTACGTCCAAACAACCTGCTAGGGGGTGTCGACATGGTTCGTACACGTCTTTTAAACTTAGGATTAGAAGAGGAAGCCGCAGTCTTCAAGGCTGAAAACTTTGATAATAATCGACAAGAAAAAGCATTAACACTTTGGTCTGATATGGAGCTTTCGAAACATTACCGAGAAATGTCATATAAACTTAACAAATGGTTAGATGACAGGGACGATTTAAAAGATAATATTGCTTTAAGAGAAGTGTTTATGCTTGGGGATGAAGGTATCCGTAGTGTAATATTTGACCCCCTATTACCTCACCCTTTAGTAGACGAAGCGGCACGGCAACAGTATTTCAACACAGTTCGACGTTTTAATAATGAAGGGCGTCGTCTTTGGTTAGCTTTTTTTAGGGCGGATAATGCTGAAGAGATGAATGAATTATAATGCGCTTCAGTAGAGAGGTAAGTAGATACATCACTTTCCATGTATCTACTTACCTCTCATTTGTTCTATACAGCCCCAAGCTTATAAAGGCCATATCTTCGCTCATGTAACTGATGCTGACGCAACCTATAACATGAGCGAAGATTTAATCGCCTTAAAGCCGAAAACCCTAATTATTAACCTAGCTTATCCATTAATACCAAATAAGCCGTTAACGCAAATCATCAACCACTGCCAACATCGCAACTAAAGAGGCTTCC
>CBETCF010000072.1:0-10493 GCA_965534785.1 uncultured Psychrobacter sp. | reverse complement strand
GACGGCTCACTATTACTTTCTTTGAGCAGTGAGTGAGTATCATTATTATCGCTATCAGTTTTTTCGGTGGCACCCTCAGCAGGAATGGCTTGCCAAATCATCTTTTTAATTTTGCCTATCAGCTCAGTGCTAAGCTGCTGATAACGGTTAGTTGAAACACTATCGACGATAACAGTGTCAGCAGCAGAAAACTGTTGATCGCTATCCACTAATGATAATGCTGACACTGCTTTGTCTGAGCTTTGCTTTGGCTCTTCTACTATTTCACTCGCTATAACAGGATTGCTATCAATAGCACTAGGATCTATGTTTAAGTTCTCACCATTACGATAAATAGCTGGAATCGGTAGAGCGCTGTCACTGTCATCTACAGCGTTGTTGACAGCTTGATCATTAGGCTGCGCTTTCATAAAGAGGTCAAGCTCATTGTCTAAAGCTTGCTCGTTATCAGACAGCTCTTCATAATCTTTATATTCCAAATTATCATAATCGGCAAAGCTACTAGTCAATACCGATTGCAACAGATAATCAGGCACCGTATCGGCATCGCTGATTTCCTGCACGCCGTAGAGAAAGACGGTAATAGGAGGTACACCATGTAGCATGGCATTATTTAATAAATTACGGATCAAATGAGTCAGCATAACGGATTGACCATCGATAACCAGATGTTCACCGATTAAAGTAGCTTCAGGATAATGTTGCCGCTCCTGATTGACCAAATCATATAAGTCCAACTGCTCTACTTGCTGTAGCACGTGACCTGCATCCATGCGACTGACTAATAAAATACTCTCAACCAAATCATTAAGCCCAGATAAGTCACGATTGATCGCTTGTGCGCGTTTATCAAACTTGGCTTTGGTGTCTGAGGGCATCACTTCTGCAAGCATATCCATCATCTCGATTTGCAAGCGAATACGGGTGATAGGAGTACGTAGCTCGTGTGAAGCATGGGCTAATAATAAGCTATTAGCATTGATGAGATGTTCAATCTTTTGTGCGGCCTGATTGAAGCCTTGTGCCAAAGAGGCAATCTCATCATTACCGCGAGCGTTAACGCGTACACTAAAGTCACCATCACCCAATTGCACCATTTGCTGACTCAATTGGTTGATTCGCCAAGTCATCGTCCGCGCAATCAGCCATAGTACGCCTGCCATGATTATTAGTAGCAATAGCGTTCCAGTAAATAAATTTAAGGCAGCTGAGAGTACTGGTTTCTTCGGTGGCAAGCGCGATTCGTACAATAAAGTGTAGCCAGTACTGCTATACACTTGGGCTTGCTGAGTAGGTGGAGCATCTGAAAAGGAGGGGAAAATACGCGTCAATAGCGAGGGCTGTTCTGGGAGCTGTAATGGTAAGTCACTATTGTCGGTCTGCATAAGCAGATGACCTTCGCCATCATATAAGCCCATTTTAGCTTGTAGAGATTCATCGAATATATCGAAGCTTTTTTTGACTACCGCTAGCATAAATCGGGCCTGCAAGCGGCTATCGTTGCTCATAGCGACGTTCAAATCGTTTAAAAAAGGATCTATTTGCCCAAGAATTTGGGTCGCCAATACCTCTGAGCGGATACCAGCGTCTTTGTCATGGACCAGTTGCGTAAGAAGTACCATAGCGACTGCAAATAAGGTAAGTGCCAGCATTACACTGGCAAATAACTTAGCAAAAACAGAACGAAAACCGAGCTGCTGCATTAATGAGTCTCTACTATCGAACGCTTATAAGACGCTATCATACCTGATCAGTGGCAAATTGATAGCCGACACCGCGTACGGTGATAATACGCTTAGGCTGGCGAGGGTTGTCTTCAATCAACGCTCGCAGACGCGAAATATGGACATCAATAGCACGGTCAATATTGTCTGAGCTATCATCGTTTGGCATGGCTTGCCATAATTGCTCACGATTGAGAACCTTACCTGAATGGGTGGCAAAGTAATGCAGCAGTTGGAACTGATGGGTAGTTAGACGTACCGGTTGATCATCAATAGTGACCTCATGGCTATCAGGAAAAACGCTTAAGCGCCCAAAAGTCAAGCTATCTGATTGACTGTCGGCTTGGTTTGGCTGTTCATGGCGACGAATAACGGCGCGAATACGAGCCAATAATTCACGGGGCTCAAAGGGCTTGGCAATATAGTCATCAGCGCCCATTTCCAGTCCCAATACGCGGTCGGTGGTATCACCTTTGGCAGTAAGCATAATAATAGGTACTTTATTAGTCATATTATTCTTATTACCGCGAATTTTTTGACAAACTTGCATACCATCCATATCAGGCAACATTAAGTCGAGCACTACTAGATCAATATCACGCTCTTTAGTATCTAAGATATCTAAGCCTTCTTGACCAAGACCAGCGTGATGAACATCATAATAATTCATCGTCAAATAATCGCTAATCAGTTCTGCTAGATCTGGATCATCTTCTATTAATAAAATCTGCTTACTCATGGTTTATCCCCTGACAATAGTTATAGTAATAGTTTATTTTTACGGCTGTTTTATAGCTGTATTATCGTTAGTTATATTGATATTTTTAAATATTCCAATCTTTTTTAAAGGTTTATTTATTATGCTCGATCTCAATTATAGTTCTTAATAATATATTCAACACTATGATAAAGCTGTGTGACAGTTTGCCAAATAAGCGCCATTGCAAACAAGATGTGCTTTGTTAATGTTTCTACACAATGTAACTGCGTTATCAATAAGCCTTGTAAAGCCAATGAATACTAAGCTTAACGCTAAACTATAGCACTTGGATAAGGTCTAAATAGAGTCTTATTTGGCAACTTCAATATTAGGGGTTAGTTAACATGCTCTAAGCCGGTTGTTAACCCCGATTAATCGTTAGAAGTGGCTAAGAGATTACCACTTTTTTACCAGCAGATTCGATCGGTAAGTCCGCTAAACAAATAAGGCTATCGTTGTTAATTCCAGCAATCAGATATTGCTCGGTGATAGGGTCGTACTCAATGACTTCTATCGGTTGACGAGTCAAACGTTGGTCTTGTTTGATAATCCAGACATTGGCAGTAAGTGGCGCTAAAGGCTGGTAAGGCGGATTTTGTAGCGCTCTCAGATCAGCATCGTGGATAGCACTTTTGGGAACAACTGTGCCTACCGCTATCTGCCCATAATCAACACGGCCGCTAACGATCATGTTAGGTTTCAGCTGCTTTTCACGACTAGCATCGTTTTTTAGAACTTGCACATGCACTTGTAGCTCATTGGGATTACTAGCAACGCTTAGTTTGCTAACTTGTCCAGTATATTTATTAGCATTATCTTCAGTAGTAAAGTTGACACTTTGGCCTACAGAGAGCTGCGGCTCTGCCTCAATGGGCAAAGTAGCTATAAACTGAAAATGACTGTCATCTGCTAGATATAAAAGTAAATTATCTGCCTTAACTTGCTCATCATTGGCGATAGGTAACTGTTGCACTCGGCCTGAAAAGCTGGCACGAACGGTAATGGTGGCTAATTTAGGTTCGGAAGTCGGCGATTGCTCTGTAAACTCTAGGCTAGAGGGGGAGGTGGCATCCTCTGCTAAATTGGCTTTATTGGAATTAACGTTATTCTTACTATTGCTTTTAGGGTCAGCATTAGTATTAACATTATCGTTATCAGCTTTTACTTCTTTAGTAGCTTCAGGCTGTGCTCTATTACTGTCTGCCGGCTTATGATCATTCGTAAGCTGATCTAGGGTAGATGAGGTACTAGCGCTCACTGGGTTAGCGGCTTGTTGTTTGATGGTAGCCTTTTTTTGGTTTTCGCTAGCTGTAGCCGTATCATCTGCGGAGAGGGGCTTATGTTGCAAGACAAATAATGCGGTGCCTTTTTCTACCCATTGTCCTTGTTTTACTAGCACTTTTTGTACGGTAACGTCTTTTGCCGTTACGAAGCGTGACTGCTGAATCGGCTTTATCTGACCTTTTAGACCAAGACTTGGCTGGTAGCGTGAAGGTTTTATACTCAAAATACTATCGGAAGACAAAGTGACAGTATCGCCATCTATAACAAAGGATAAATCAGCATCAGCCTCATCGCTAGTTGACTCAGTCTTTGCTATAGCAGACTGACTATTATCGCTTGGTGGTTGACAGGCTGTCAGCCATAAAGCGCTAACTAATAAAATGCTATTTGTGTTATAGAAAAAACGTCTCATAGCAATCACCGTGAATAAATATTTGGAAGAGTAAAGTAAGAAGATAACTACCTTGTATAATCAAAGGTACAAAATGTGACTTGAGCGGTTTTATTAAATGGTAATGAGCCTTGTATTATGAAGACGTTGTTTAGTATATTATTAAAAAAATTATAATCTTCATCTTTTATATGTAACAAAACTTACATAATGATAGTAATATAGTTGGGTTCTCGTTACTTAGTTAATCGTTAAATTGCGAATATCTTTAAAGAAGTATTAGACAGAAAACTGTCATTAATTAAATATAAGAGTATAACAGCGCAAAACACTAGCTATCTATAGTACATTGACGAAAGATAGTAAATTGCAAGTTTATAGGACAATGATAATGGAAAATAATTTTGAAGGGTTAACGGTCATGGTTATCGATGACTCAAAAACCATGCGCCGTACTGCAGAAACCTTATTAAACAAAGCAGGCTGTCAGGTAATTACTGCTATCGACGGTTTTGATGCCCTCGCGAAAATTGTTGATAATAATCCAGATATTATTTTTGTCGATATTATGATGCCACGTTTAGATGGTTATCAAACTTGTGCTTTGATTAAGAATAATCCTAATTATGCCGACAAACCTGTCATTATGCTGTCATCAAAAGACGGTCTATTTGATAAAGCACGGGGACGTATCGTCGGCTCTGATGAATATTTGACTAAGCCTTTTAGCAAAGATGAGCTTTTTGAGGCCATTAATCGCTATCGCTAGTAGTTTTTTATGTAGCTGCTACCTATTCTAACTTTCAAGGAAAAATCATGACCACTGTCTTAGTCATTGATGACTCACCATCTGAGATGGCAAAATTTCGTGACATATTAGCTAAAAATAATTTTCAAGTTATAGAAGCTACTAATGGCATCGAAGGCTATCAAATGGCAACTGAGCATGTGCCAGATGTTATTTTGATGGATGTTGTTATGCCTGAAATGAACGGCTTTCAAGCGACTCGCAAAATCACTCGTGATACTACTACCAAGCATATTCCTGTAGTAATTATTAGCACTAAGAGTCAAGAAACAGATCGGGTGTGGGGCAAACGTCAAGGCGCTACCGAGTATCTGACCAAGCCTATTAACGAGCTCGAGCTTATGCGTATTATTCGTAAAGTTACGGAGTAAATTGTGGCTTCTAAAGGATTTATTGAGCTCCTGCGTCTGGCTGACTTAGCCAATGCTCGCAGTAGCGGTCGTCAAGGTAAGAAAGACTTTGACTGGCGCGGAGTGGTATTTGAGATCAGCGGACAACGCATGATTGCTCCCTTAGGGGAGATTGCTGAGATACTGACTATGCCAGAATATACTAGCATGCCCTTAGTGCAGCCTTGGCTGCTAGGTATTGCTAACGTACGTGGACGATTATTACCGCTGACAGACTTAGCTAAGTTTTTACACATTCCTAGTCACTCAGCTCAAGATAGCTTACGTAAAGTATTGGTCATCGATCATCAAACGCTGTTTTCGGGGTTGATTGTCGATAAAGTATTTGGTATTGAGCAGTTTACTCAAGATCAATACCGTGCAGAAGCACTACCTAGTGATTCGCCATTCGCGGCATATAATCATGGTAAGTTTCTAAAAGACCAAGAAGACTGGTTTGTTTTTATGCCAAGTTTACTAGCGCAAGATAAGCGTTATATTGATGCGGCAATGTAATTTTAGCACTAAGGTTGATTGGTGATAGCTAGATATGAAACCAGCATATAAGAGAATGAATTAATAGTTTACCGCCTACAAAGCTAACTAATAAATTCAGTCATAATAAAATTCTGACCACTGTTTGAAAGGAATAAGCACGATGAGCGAAGTTATGAAAAGCCTTAGTACTGGTGTCAATAATCAAACATCAGCTGTTAAAGATATGGCAAGCAAGTGGAGAGTTTTATTAGCGGTTTTCGCTTTAGTAAGTTTGGCTTGCTTGGTATGGTTGGTCAGCTCATTATTATCAGTCAGTGAAAATATAAGCCAGTTTAATCAGCTTATCTCCTTGCCCGGAATAGTGTTTTTGCTAGGGTTAGTTGGAATAGCTTACGCCTTATCACAGCTACTTAAGCATCGCGGTAGTAGCGAGCGCTTATTGATTGAACAAGAAACGCTACGCCGTCGTCAAGAGGCAAATATTGAATCAGAACGCTCTAGCCAAATCCAAGAAGAAAATGAGCGTAACCAGATGGCTATTTTGCGCTTGCTTGATGAGCTCGCAGATTTAGCAGACGGTGATCTTACGGTTAATGCTACGGTATCAGAAGATTTTACCGGTGCTATTGCCGACTCCGTTAACTTCGCTATTGAGCAATTACGTGAGTTGGTACTGGTAATTAACGAGACTGCGGATAGAGTATCAAACTCAACAGAACAAACTCAGGTGAATGCCGTAGAGTTAGTTGAAGCGTCTGAAAATCAAACTCAAGAAATCGCTAGCGTTTCTAAAGCTATCAATGAGATGACGGTTTCAATCGATCAGGTTTCTGACAACGCTACCGAGTCAGCGAACGTTGCTCAGCGCTCGGTTGCTATTGCCTATAATGGGGCTGAAGTAGTACAGCGTTCGATCGAAGGTATGAACGTCATTCGCGATCAGATTCAAGAAACCTCAAAACGTATCAAACGTCTGGGTGAGTCCTCGCAAGAGATTGGTGACATCGTCAGTTTGATCAATGATATTGCTGATCAAACTAACGTATTGGCATTGAACGCTGCGATTCAGGCTTCGATGGCAGGGGAGGCAGGTCGAGGTTTTGCGGTTGTTGCGGACGAAGTACAGCGTCTAGCAGAACGCTCAGCAAATGCTACCAAGCAGATTAAAATTTTGGTAAAAACCATTCAGGCCGATACTAGTGAAGCGGTTACTTCAATGGAATCAACAACCTCAGAAGTTGTGCGCGGTGCACGTTTAGCAAAAGATGCAGGTGAGGCGCTAGAGGAAGTACAAAAAGTATCTAATACTTTGGCTGATCTAATTGAGAGCATCTCGAATACGGCACAGCAACAGGCAGCCTCGGCAGGTCATATCTCTAATACTATGACCATTATCCAAGATATTACTTCACAAACTTCATCAGGTACTATGGCAACTGCGCGTTCAGTTGGTGAACTAAACGAGATGGCAGCCGCCTTGCAGCAATCAGTAACCGGCTTTAAGGTCTCTAATGATGACGAGCATTTCGATACTATCGAAGAGATTGTCTGATAAATCATTGATAAATGGTTCTAGGAGTATTTTGTCTTAGAGTCATGCAGAGATTAAGAGATTTGGTCATTAATTAGTGTTTTTGACTACTTTACTGCTAACTATTTTGATCGTAATGAGTTTGATAAGCGTAATGGTCATCATCTCTTAGCTAGTACAGGTGTTTATCTACTGTCAGTAAGTTAATACTTGATAGAAGTCGAAATATATACGATTTGGAATCAACCTATGAAAAACCAGCCGAATGATATTGCAATCCCAAGATCATTGCTGCTTTTATCCAATGAGCAATTATCACAGCTATCTAATGGCTGGCAGAGTAGTACAGAAGCTACTGACGAGCAAATAGCCCAATCTTATCAAAACATTGTTCTCACTCTAACTGAGACTAATTTGGCTAATTATTTGCCAAAATATCTGCCAACTAGGCCTCTAGAGCCAAAGTATTATATAAAACTATTGATAGGATGGCGTCAGCAAGTACAGCAGTTATTAAATAGCAATACCAATCAGCCTACTGCCTTGGTAGCGCTAAAAAAGGCTTGTCATTACTTATGGCAAGGTGTGGATTTATCTGAAGATGACCATGCGAATAAACAGCAACGACTATGGTATTTAGCGGAACTTTGGCTACAGAACTTACTTAGTAATCCTTTGCCGTTACCTATGGATTATATCCAACTTTTATCAAGGTTAGATCAATTGCTTGAATTGAGTTATCAACAGGCATTAGCGCAGCTAGATTCTACTGCTATAGAGCTCATAGAACCTTTAGACAACAGTTTTATCGACAGGTTGATAATAGATATTTATAGTAAGATTAGCTCTTTAGCTACTTTAGATGAGTCTACCTATCAGCTGATTAGTGAGCTATCTGCTAAGATATCCACCATAGATGACACTAATAGCAGCGAAATCGACTCGATTGATGTAGTAAATGACGATAATAATAGCAACATGAGCTCTACAGCTTGGCAAACCGCGCAAGCACAAGTTAAGGCTGATGTTTTCGACATTGATGAAGAAATTCGCCAGATATTTATTGAGGAAGCGACAGAGAGTTTAGAAGAGCTCGTCCATTTACTGCCTATTTGGCAACAAGATATCCATAATTTAGACTCAATTACCGCTATATACCGTAACCTTTATACCCTAAAAGGCTCAGCGCGTATGGTTGGTGCTTTTAGCATTAGTGAAACCATAGGAGCTGCCGAAAATATCCTTGTTCAGGTTTTGAATAAGTCTCTGACCATTAGCGATGAGGTTGTCAATGTAGTCGAACAAGTTGCAGAGCAGCTACCGACTTTGATTGCGGACTTTAACGCTTTACAGTCGCCAAATTTTGATCCTACTATTATCATTTTGCAAAGTCATAATTTATTGGCAGGCCTGCCTTTGTCTTATGGTATGCAAACTAAAGAGGATTCTGCCAAAGAAAAAGTTGCAGAGTCAACATCTTATCAATCAGAGCCTCAATCTGAGCAACTGGTAAGCGCTACTGCTGATAATTTTGAAGCTAGAGATCATTCGGAGAAGCCTAGTACTCTTGAGGCGAACACTAGCGATTCTTTACCTATAGTTATACCCGCTGTGCTAATGCCTTTTATAGAAAAAACAGCAGAGATGCCTACGGATGCTAGTGACGCTGATCCGGATATTAAAGAGATATTTATAGAAGAGGCTTATGAAGTCTTAGAGGAAATTGTACCATTGTATAAGGATTGGCAGTTAGAGGAAGCAGGTATTGCCAACTTAACGGATGTCAGACGTGGTTTTCATACTCTAAAGGGCTCAGGTCGTATGGTTGGCGCCAACTATAGTGCTGAGCTTGCTTGGGCGATAGAAAGTATGCTCAATAGAGTATTAGAAAAAAGCCTAGTGCCATCCGCAGACATCAAGCAATTGATTGCAGACGTCTTAGTCGCTTATCCTAGTATCATTGATACCTTTGCACAAGGAGAGCATGACTATCCGGCTATCTTACCTTTATGGGTCGCTGCTGCTAATGCCTACAGTCAGCAGTTAGGGGACAGCTTTAGTTATAGCGAGTTATACACGGAATGGATGGCTACTACTCTTAAGCCTAACGCAGTTGCTAATAGTACTGCTGCTTATGAGGCTTTGAATAATGATGTAAATATCGCTAATCATGATAACGGCATTAGCAATGCTAGTGATCAGGTTAATAGCGCTGATACTATGCTAAAAAACATTCACTCTATTAACGATATGATGATTGATACGTCTATCGTTATAGCCCCACAAAGTGCTGAAGAGCACGAGATTTTTGACATTTTCGTTGAAGAGGCAAAAGACTTACTGCAGCAGATTGATGACTTTATTAGTGCTCATCAACATCAGCCACGTGTACAAGTCAGTGAAGAGATCGTTCGAGCCTTCCATACTATGCGTGCTGCTTCAGGATCCAATGCACTCGTGGCTATTAGCGAGGTAAGCGCGACTATTGAGCAAAGCTTAGAGCATTTGCAAAAGCATGACACCCCAATGAATACTCAGCATATAGGGGCTTTGACTCAATCTGTAACGCTGATTAAAGGCTATTTGACCGACTATGAACAAAATATTCAGCAGCATCATATTGTGCCAACTACGCAAAGCAAGCAAGACGTAGAGTCGCTACAAGCGTTGCTAGATAATTCAGAAGATCCAAGCACTTATACTGATAACGAGCTGAGTATAGAGCAGTTATTAGCTCTAGATATTGATGAGCTATTAGATGCGGAGTGGCAGCTAGAAGATAAGTTTAATGAGCTTAGTGCTGAGCAACTCGTGGCTTATATCGAGCAAATAGCAAATCAAGTGCTACGCTTAGCAAAAACTACTGCTGAATCACCAAAGTTTTTTCCTATACTAGCAGCACTAGCAAATGCTTATGAATATCTGAGTATTCACCCTAGGGGAACTAGTGATTCTCATATCCGACAAGCACTATTGGCTGTACACACGCATCTAATTACTCTGTTTGATTCCTTAGCGGGGCGCATGTCATTCAAGGTTGATCAGCCGATGCTCGATGACTTGCAAACTGCTATTAGCAATTACAGCCACCTTGATGATATCAATAAC
>CBETCF010000071.1:0-10497 GCA_965534785.1 uncultured Psychrobacter sp. | reverse complement strand
ACAGAATGGGCTACTGTCAAGGATGACCTAAGTAGGTCAAACAAGGTCAGGTCTATGCTAATCACAGAGTTGGGTTATTTTGCTTTGGTAGTGGCTTTTGTCATCGCTATCTTGCAAGTGGTACTGCCCACCGTAGGTATCCTCCATAATAATATTGCTTGGCAACGTCTAGCTCCTAGCTTAGCTGGGGTACAGTTTTTTGCGATGCTATTGTCGTTTTTGGCATTAATGGCAGGCTTTTATTTCAACGACTTTAGTCTAAAGTATGTCGCCCAACATTCTAATACCTTATTACCTTGGTACTATCGCATATCAGCAACTTGGGGTGGTCATGAAGGCTCCTTGCTATTATGGATAACCATTCTTGCGGCATGGGCCGCTTTGGTCGCCTATTTTAGTCGCGGCTTGCCGTTATCGATGCGGGCACGAGTGCTAGTAATTTTAGCTGGCGTGCAGTTGATGATGCTCGCGATGCTTATTTTTACCTCTTCACCATTCGAGCGCACTTTGCCGCATTTACTGGTAGATGGCGCCGATCTTAATCCTCTGTTGCAAGATCCCGGTCTAATCTTTCACCCACCGATGCTCTATATGGGTTATGTCGGCATGGTAGTGCCTTTTGCTTTTTGTATGGCGGCATTATGGGCAGGCAGGCTAGATGCGGTATGGACGCGTTGGTCGAGACCTTGGACGCAAGCGGCTTGGGGATTCTTAACGTTAGGTATCGCGCTTGGCTCTTGGTGGGCTTATTATGAGCTAGGCTGGGGCGGTTGGTGGTTTTGGGATCCAGTCGAAAACGCATCCTTGATGCCATGGTTGGCGGGTACTGCACTGCTGCACTCGTTAGCAGTGACTGAAAAGCGCGGCGTCTTCAAGGCGTGGACGATCATGTTGGCTATCTTCACTTTTGCTCTGAGCTTATTGGGCACTTTCTTAGTGCGCTCAGGCGTTATCACCTCCGTACACTCCTTCGCAGCTGATCCCACTCGCGGGCTAGTTATCTTGGTAATATTGGGTATTGTCATCGGTGGCGGCTTGCTGATGTTTGCCGTTCGTGGCTGGCGATTGACGGTTGAGAGCCAGTATCGCTTAGTCTCGCGTGAGAGCTTTTTGGTGATTAATAACGTTATTATTTTAGTGGCGACTTTGGTGGTTCTATTAGGGACTTTATATCCTATTATTGCCGATGCTTTTGGGCTAGGGCAAGTCTCTGTCGGCGCACCTTACTTTAATGCGCTGTTTGTACCACTAACTTGGCTTATTTTGTTGGCTATGGGTATGGGTTCAAACATACGCTGGAAAAAAGACAGTCGGCCTTTATTAGGTCCAATAGTTATTATAGGTATCAGTAGCGCGCTGCTCGGTGCCATCATCAGCTATTTCGTCTATCCGGCAGCTATGTTAAACATAGGGATAACGCTCGCTCTTAGTATTTGGGTATTGGCTTGGATTTTCGTGGACATAAAAGATAAGACCAAAAACGCTAACAGCCGTTTATCGGGTATTAGACGGCTAAAAAGTAGCTACTGGGGTATGCAGACTGCTCACCTAGGGGTTTTAGTGTTGGCTATAGGGGTAGCCGTAACCAGTAGCATGAGTATTGAGACCGATGTCGCCATGAAGGTGGGTGATAGCGTGCACGTACAAGGTTATGACTTTGAATTTAAAGGGTTACAAGAGGTGAAAGGCAGCAACTTTGATGCCACCCAAGCAGAAATGGTAGTGACCAAAGAAGGTCAGCCAGTAGCCACTCTATACCCAGAAAAGCGCACTTATATCGTTAGCATGATGCCGATGACGGAAGCGGCCATCGATGATAAATTTAGCCGAGATGTCTATGTCGCCTTAGGTGAGCCTATCGCTGAGGGTAGTGAGGAGTGGGCGATACGTATTTATGTCAAACCGCTGATTCGCTGGATTTGGCTTGGCACTATTATCATGACCTTTGGCGTTTTGTTATCGATGCTAGATCGTCGTTATCGCTTTAAGCCCAAGCAGCGTAATCGTGGCTTAGAGACTAACGGGGATGATCTTGATTATGGTATTTATCAAGATAGTCCGCAGTATACTAAAAAGCTTGGGCCAGTTGAGTCAACTGAGTCAATTAAGGGGCGCTCTTGATATGAATATTAAGCAGATAAAGCTAGCACAAACAGCACTAGGACAAACAGAACTAGGGCGAGTAAAGCTTGGATTTATTATCCCGCTTATTATATTTATGGGGCTAATAGTGATGCTGTTTTTTAGGTTGGGTCAACCGACAGAAATCGTCACCAACACTGCGCTTGAGCGTCCAGTACCAACCTTTCAATTGCCTTTATTGTCTGATACCAGTCGGCTAGTTACTGATAAGCAGCTACCCACCTCACCCTACTTAATTAACGTTTGGGGCTCTTGGTGTCCGACTTGCGTTTATGAGCATCCTTTCTTTTTAGAATTAAAGCAACGAGGCGTGCATACCGTTGGCGTTAATTATAAAGATGAGATTGGCGACGCGCTAAATTATCTCAATGATCTAGGTGATCCGTATTTGATGTCAGTGCAAGATAAGTCTGGGCAGTTTGCCTTGGATTTGGGCTTGACCGGCGCACCTGAGACTTTTGTGGTCGATAGCGAAGGCATCATTCGCCAGCATATCGTCGGTGAGGTTAATGAAGAAAATTGGCAGGGTAGAGTAGAGCCTTGTTTGAGTGTGCTACAAGCCCGCGCCACCGATGCTACGGTTAACATTACGGAGGCCTGTCAATGAGTTATTTTATGCCTAATAAAACTATTTTAAGCCGTTTTGATGGCTTACAGGTAGATCATAATAACGGTCCTAAAGACTCTTTTATTTATAAAGTAATCTGCTTTTTACTATGGGCAATCATCGGTTTGTCGATGGGTGTGGCTACAGTTAGCCAAGCGGCTATCGATGTCTATGACTTTGATTCGCCAAGACAAGAAGCTCAGTATCGCGGCTTGATTGAAGAGCTGCGTTGTCCCAAATGTCAGAACCAAAATTTGGCTAGCTCCGATGCTCCTATCGCTCAAGATCTCAAGCAAAAAACTTATGACATGATCAAAGATGGCCGCTCTGACACCGAAATTCGTCAATATATGCAAGAGCGTTATGGCGATTTTATCAGCTATAGCCCACCGGTAAGGCCTTCTACTTGGATACTGTGGTTCTTTCCGCCATTGGTGTTGATGTTGGCATTAGCGGTCTGGTTTTGGCGCCATCGTGGTCAGCCTGCGCAGCCTATAAAAGCTTCCGTCAGTACTTCTACTAAAAATTCCTCACTGCATGCCTTGACAGCTAAAGAGCAAGAATCATTAGATAAGTTATTAGCTACTCGCGCCGCTGATAAAACGCAGAATACACCCCAATCATCGAAGTCGAAACTCGATGAAGGAGAGTCCTCATGACTGTTATTTCTACTTTTAGTCTATTTGTAGGGCTAAGTTTAATCATTGCCGTTCTGGCAGCACTAATGATTATCATACCTTGGCTGCGTATAAAAAAAGACAGCGCTATCGACAACCAGCTTATCAATCTCAATATCGATGTCTATCACTCTAGGCTACATGAGCTGTCGGCTGATAAAGTGGCAGGAACGATCAATGCTGAGCAATACCAAGTGCAAAAAACAGAGCTTGAGCGCCAATTATTAGATGCTGAACAACCCGCCGCAGTTATGCAGCAACCGAGCCTAGCGAGCAAGTTAGCTATCGTCATAGGTGGACCGATAATAGCCGGACTGGCTTATACTTTTATTAGTGATCGCACTAGCGTCTACGAACTCTGGCAAGCGCAAGATAGTGTCGGTCAGGTCGCTGATGACTTACTAACGGGCAAGATCAATGAGCCACCGGAATGGGCATTGCAGGATATAGCCGGACTATTCTCAGCCATGCAAACTAACGTGCATCATAATGCTCATGACTCAGACCGTTGGATGCGTTTATCTAATATCTTTTTGTCTTTTGAGGCTACTGAGTCAGCGTTAGAGTCGCTAGCGAGAGCTTATCGACTCTCACCGAATAACGAAGAGATTGCGATGGCTTATGCGCAAATGAATTTCTTTGTGGCAGAGGGTATATTAGATGACACCAATCGCCGTGTGCTATTAGACGTGTTAAAAGCTAACCCTCAGCAAGAAGAAGCGCAAATGCTCATGGTGATGGGCGAGGCACGCGTAGGCAACTACCAGCAGGCTCAAGATTGGATTGCCAAGATGCGTACCGTGATAGAACAAAAACCTGGCGATCAAAGCGCTGAGCTTGCTGATTTAGATAATTTGACAGCTAATATGCAAAGCCAACAAGCCGAAGCGGCACAAGATGTTAACGTTGCAGTTACCATTAGTCCTAGTCTATTACCGTTAATAAAAGCCGATGATGTATTGTTTGTCGCTATTCGTGCCGCGGTAGGGGGACCGCCTTATGCGGCAAAACGCATTCCGATCAGTGAGCTGCGACAAGGCGCTATTCCTGTCACTTTAAGTGATCGTGATGCGATGATGCCAGAGCGCACACTACGATCTGCACGTGCCTCAGATGAGCAATTGGTCGTTACTGCCCGTGTTAGTCACTCCGGTAATGCCAAATCAGAGTCAGGCGATCTATCTGCTAATCCGATAGTGCTCACAGACAATCAAGTCAATATAGAAATCAATCAACAAGTACCTTAAAAAGGCTGCTGCTATAACTAGTCTTTCCCTTCACTCTTAGCTTTATTTCAATCTCAAGACCTATAGTGCTGTTTATTCAATAGCGCTATAGGTCTTTTAGCTTGGCCCTGATTATAATCCTACTATTAACACAGGTGCTCTATAAGAGATTAATATTAAGTTTAACTAATTAATAGAAAGTGACTTGCAGGTATAATATTTTTTTAATAGCTACTATTTTACCAACCCTCTACGATTTTTCTTTGCTAATTATCTAAAATATAAACCCTTATTTATTATCCCTATAATAAACAAGGGTTTAGCTCATCTAATTTTCTTCATACGCATAGACTGATGATAAAGATAATTTCAAATAGTTAGGATAAGCTGTAAAGCTATGAAGTATCTGGCTTTGTAGCTCTATAATGAGTTAATGAAATGTTTTAGAAGTCAAATATTCATGTTATCATTACGGTTAGTGGGGAGTTCTACTATTTATAGATTATAAATAGTCAATTTAGCTATATTTTTATGGAATAATTACTGATGGCAATAAGCTCTATAATAAGTATGCTATCTCAATATTAATAATAGCTTAATAATAAATATAAACTAAACATTAAGCCTCATAAAAATTTACGACTTCCAAAAATACAATTTGAATCATTTTTTATAACTATGTTAGACATATAAAGAGGTGAGCTATGGCACATGAAAAGCAGCTGAAGCAAGAGCAGCAACCCATCAAACGTGAATGGCTTACCGCGATAATAATGGCCTTTGTCGCACTTCCTATTATCGCTCTGCTGTTTCTTTGTGCTTACGGCTTTATCGTCTGGTTTGGACAAATGTGGTTCTGGGGACCACCAAGCTAAGCGTTACATCTATAACTCATATCCTTTTATAAAATATCAAATAAATCACAGCTTAATTTACCGTGAAGCGCGGTAAGGAATCGCCATGAACGCTATTAAACGCCTATTCAGTTGGCTGCGTCGCCTACTATTAAAACCCTCTGCCAAAATTGGTTTGGGTTTGCTACTCATTATCGGTTTTGCTGGTGGTATCTGGTTCTGGGCTGGTTTTACGGCCGCCATGTCAGCTACCAATACCGAAGAGTTTTGTTTGTCTTGCCATACTATGGAAGACAATATGTTGCCTGAGCTCAAAAAGACGGTGCATTTTAAAAACCGTACTGGTGTCCGGGCCGTTTGTTCAGACTGTCACGTTCCCCATGACTTTACTGACAAGATGGCGCGCAAAATGCAAGCCTCACGCGAGGTGCTATCGCACGTTGTGGGTGATATTGGTACTCGCGAAAAGTTCTTAGATCATCGTATTGTCTTAGCTCAACGTGAGTGGGGCCGCTTTAAAGCCAATGATTCCAAAGAATGTCGCTCTTGCCATGATTATGAGAGTATGGACTTTAGTAAAATGCGCGTAACTTCACAGATGATTATGCGTAGCGCCGCTGAGCGTGATGCCAGTTGTGTGGATTGTCATAAAGGTATAGCGCATGAATTACCTAATACTGAAGGTATGCATGATCCCGCCTTTGACTCTTTATTATCTGAAGCCAGTCATGTCAAAGTTAAAGAAGGTAAAACTTACTATAACGTAGTGCCACAAGCGCTTTATCTTACTGAGAATAAAGAATCTGAGGTAGGCGTCATTGAGATTGCTACCCCTGTAAAAGTATTGGCCCACAAAAAAGACGCTATACAAATTGAGCTTGATATGTGGCGTAAAAATAAAGGCTTCGGACGTGTTTGGTACACTTATTTCGGTTTAAATATCCCAGATGTTACTATCGATAAAGAGCTAGCTCGAGATGACAAGATAGTCACTGTCACTGAATCTAAAGAAGATCCATTAACTGGTTTAGAGTGGCAAAAAGTCAGTGCTAAGCTTTGGATTGCTGAGGGCGGTTTGATGGAAAGTATTGAGCCGGCATGGGACATTGCTAGTCAGACTTATGCTGATAACTGTAGTACTTGTCACCGTCAACCGTCTCCAGGTGGCCATGATGCCAACCAATGGCCAGGTCTATTTAGTGGCATGGTAGGGTTTACTAGCTTACAAGGTGATAGTGCTGCTCTGGTTCTAAAGTACTTACAGCTGAACTCCTCAGATTTTGGCCAAGATTCAAAAGCGGGCGGTTCACCTGAAAATACTATTCAAGATGCTAGACCAGGTATCAGTTGAGCTAAATAAAGACTGCTGATACTCGATTAATAGATATATCGAGTATCAGCGATAACTGTTATCCACTAGAGCATAAATATATTAAAGAACACCTTGGTAATTGGAGAAGGTATTATGAAAAAGATGAATCGTAGAGGCTTTCTGAAGTCACTAGCCGCTCTATCTAGTACGGCATTATTACCCATACCTTTATTGGCTGATAATAGTATTGTGACCACTGCAAATGGTAAAAAAGTCGATGTGAGTGGCTGGAAAATGTCCGGTGCTCACTGGGGTGCTTTTCGTGCCAAAGTAGAAGCCAACAGAGTCGTCGAGATTGTACCTTTTGAGTTTGATCAATATCCCACCAAGATCTTAGATGGTACTTTAGGGGTCATTTATAGCCCATCACGGGTACGTTATCCTATGATACGGGTTGATTGGTTCAAAAATCGCCATAAAAGTGATACCAGTCAACGCGGTGACAACCGTTTTGTACGAGTCAGTTGGGATCAAGCATTAGATATGCTCTACGAAGAGCTTGAGCGTATCCAGAAAAATCATGGCCCTTGGGCACTACATACGGCCAACGTTGGTTGGCGCTCAGTAGGCAATATTCACAGCTGTGGTAACCATATGCTACGTGCTATTGGTATGCATGGACGTAGCGTAGGAACGGCAGGGGATTACTCTACTGGCGCCGGGCAGGTTATTATGCCTTACGTGTTAGGCTCAACTGAGGTTTACTCACAAGGTACCTCATGGCCGGTCATTCTCGATGAGTCAAAAGTGATCATATTCTGGGCTAATGACCCGGTCAAAAACTTACAAGTGGGCTGGAATACTGAAACTCATGAAGCTTATGAGTATATGGAAAAGCTACGCGAAAAAGTTAAAAACGATGATATTAAAGTCATCTGTATCGATCCGGTCAAAAGTAAAACTCAAAACTATCTAGAGTGTGAGCATCAATACGTCAATCCGTTGACTGATGTGGCGTTTATGTTGGCGCTGACTCATACGCTGTACACTGAAAAGCTTTATGACAAAGAATTTCTAGATATGTACGCGCTAGGTTTTGACGAATTTACTCCTTACCTAATGGGTAAGACTGAAGATATGATTGAGAAAACACCAGAGTGGGCCGCCCCCATTTGTGGTGTTGATGCCAAACGTATTCGTGAACTAGCACGCTTGATGGCGAGCAATCGTACACAGCTTATTTTTGGCTGGGCAATTCAACGTCAGCAGCATGGTGAGCAACCTTATTGGATGGGCGCTATCATCGCTGCTATGCTCGGTCAAATAGGCCTGCCAGGTGGCGGAGTCAGCTACTCACATCATTATAGCTCTGTTGGCGTATCCTCTTCAGGGGCTACCATGCCGGGTGCTTTCCCATTGAACTTAGATACCGGTCGCAAGCCTAAGTATGATAATGAAGACTTCAACGGCTATAGCTCAGTAATACCAGTGGCTCGTGCTATTGATTGCTTACTTGAGCCGGGTAAAAAGATCAACTTCAATGGTCATGAAGTCATCCTACCTCCTTATAAAATGGGTATCTTTACCGGTTGTAACCAATGGCATCGTCATCAAGATCGTAACCGCATGAAAGAAGGTTATCGTAATGTTGAGACCGTGGTAGCTGTTGATTATAACTGGACCGCCACTTGCCGCTTTGCTGATATTGTACTACCAGCCTGTACCCCTTTTGAGCGTAATGATTTGGACGCTTATGGTTCATACAGTAACCGCGGTGTCATTGCGATGCATAAGTTAATTGATCCGCTTTATGACTCCAAATCAGATTTTGATATTTGGCGCGAATTTACCAAACGCATGAGACGCGATTGGGAATATAGTCGACAAATGGATGAGATGCAGTGGGTTGAGCACATCTATGAAGACTGCCGGGCTGATAATCTGAAAAAAGACTTCTTCATGCCGCCGTTTGCTGAATTCTGGAAAAAAGGCTATGTGCTATTTCCAGAAGGTGAGAACTGGGTTCGTCATGCCGACTTTCGTGAAGACCCTGAGGTTAATGCTTTAGGTACGCCATCAGGGTTTATCGAAATTAGCAGCCGTAAAATAGCCAGTTATGGCTATGACGATTGTAAAGGTCATCCTATCTGGATGGAAAAAATCGAGCGCTCGCATGGTGGTCCGGGTTCTGATAAGCATCCCCTTTGGTTGCAATCTGTGCATCCAGATACCCGCCTGCATTCGCAAACTTGTGAGTCTGAAGAGCGCCGTGCTACTTATACGGTACAAGGTCGTGAGCCTTGCTACATGGGTCTTGAAGATGCCAAAGCTCGTGGTATAAAAGATGGTGACCTTGTCAGAGTCTTTAACGACCGTGGTCAATTGCTTGCCGGAGCCGTTATTTCAGATAACTTCCCGCCTGGAATTATCCGTATTCAAGAAGGCGCGTGGTATGGGCCAACCGGCCCAGAAATTGGTGCCTTAGATACTTATGGTGACCCTAATACGGTGTCTTTGGACGTTGGTACTTCTAGCCTAGCACAAGCTCCTAGCGCCAATACTTGTATCGTAGAGATGGAGAAGTTCGTAGGTAAAGCGCCTGCAGTGACTTCATTTGGTGGACCTAAGTACGTTAATCCAGATGGTAGCCCTGCTAGAATAATCTAATAACAAGCTCACTCATATCCCTTAAATTAACAGTATTAAACAATGCCTTTGTAGGTCATCACTATTATAGATAATGGGATGATTGACAAAGGCATTACTCCTTATCATGCTATATTTAGTATTGATCTGCATAGATTTAATACGCTGTAAACAGGATTTAAAATGACTATTGAATCAACAACCGAATCAACAACTTCAACATCGACAACCGAATCAATGGCAATAGCGCAGCAATGGCAAGAGGCTAACTTGGCACGCTCAGCAATATATCGCTGGTTTGCCGATGTCTTTGCATTGGAGCTAACGGCAGACACTGTCGAGGATTGGCTAGCCAAAAATACTTATAACGCTATTCATCAGGCTTTTGTTAGTTTAGATTTGGAGGCGTATAGTGCTCGGGTAAAAACGGCTATTACTGATCTAAATAAACTACCCAAAAGCCATCGTGCTTTAGAGCTAGCTGCTGACTTTGCACAGATATTTTTGTTAAGTGGTGATGAGAGCGCGCCGCCTTATGCTTCTTATTATATAAGTAGTGACAAGCATCTGTATGGTGAGCCGACTCAGCAAATGCGTAGCTTTCTTGATAGTCAGCAGCTAAGTCTGCATGCTGAGTTTCGTGAGCCTGACGATCATTTAAGCGTTTACTTTATGGTTATGAGCTTGTGGATCGATAGTAGCAGTGCGCAGAACCAAGAGATGATTATTAGTGCCGAGCAGCAGCTTAGTTTTTTGAATAATGCTCTACTCAACTGGTTACCGAAGTTTAATGCTCGTTGCCAAAAAATCAAAGTACAAAGCGATCTATATCCTGCGTTGACCGCTTTAGCTGAGCAGTTTGTACTAGCCGATACCGAGGCTTTAGCCTCAGTCATTGATGAAGGATAGTGAACATTCATTTTAACCAGTAGCGCATTTGAATTTATGACAGTTTTATTTTTAACTGACTATAGTGGTTAATATGAGTCTTAGACATTGTTGATAAGTGAGTATAATTATAATGATTACCGTC
>CBETCF010000070.1:0-10500 GCA_965534785.1 uncultured Psychrobacter sp. | reverse complement strand
GAAAGTGTTAAGGTCGCTTATGTTGGTCAGGTTCGTGATAATCTTGATGACAGCAAAACGGTATGGGAGGAGATTTCCGACGGTTTAGATATTATCACCGTCGGCGATTACACCACGCCAAGCCGTGCTTATATCGGTCGCTTCAACTTCAAAGGTTCAGACCAACAAAAGCATGTCGGTCAATTATCTGGTGGTGAGCGTAACCGTCTGCAGTTAGCGAAAACTTTGAAGCAAGGCGCGAACGTACTATTACTTGATGAGCCCTCCAACGATTTGGACATCGAAACCTTGCGTGCGCTTGAAGATGCTATCCAAGTGTTCCCAGGTACGGTGATGGTAGTCTCGCATGATCGCTGGTTCCTTGACCGTATTGCGACCCATATCTTAGCCTTTGAAGAGGAAGGTCCAGTCTGGTTCGATGGTAACTATTCTGAATTTGAAACTTACCGCAAAAAGACTATGGGTGACGACGCCGGTCCGAAGCGCATGAAGTATAAGAAAATTACTAACTAAGCCAAAAGTAGCTTTGTTTATATAAATTTTGTTTAGATAAAAAAAGACCGCTAATTAATTAGCGGTCTTTTTATTGGCTGCAATATTAGTTGAAGCTAGAGCAAGTTTTAACGCTTACGACCAAACTTACGCTGCTTCTTATTGCTAATCTCAATGATAGCGTGAGAGATCTCTTTTTCATCTAAGCTTGCCACTTGTTGCAATATTTGCATCATATCAGGGGTCAGAATGTACTTAGCGTGATGAGCGATATTATTGATACGTTGATCAAAGGTTAGTACGCCAGTCTCTTCATCCTTTTGTAGATAGTCGAGACGAATCAGCGCATTGACGAAGCTAGTAAATAATGAGCGGTCAAAGAAGTCAGGGATATCATCAGCATAGAGGACAGAAAGACGTTGACCAAGCAGATGACAGAGGTCAACTACTTCGCTTTCCGTAAGATTGCCTGAGCCTTGCTGTGCTAATAACGCAAGGGTCATAAAGTAACGCTCAAGGCTTTGTTCTACTGGTGTGGCTAGTACTTGCAGCTGTTGATAGCGGCTACTATTAGTAGCAGGGGCGCTTAGAAAGCCATCCTCTAACTCTACAACTAGACCATGCTCAATGAGATTATCTATCTTTCGATCGAGTATGGCTTGTAGACCGTGAGCAGGATAATACAAGAATAGCTCACTTTGTAAGAATGGATATAATTGCGAGACGATATTATCGAGACGAGTACGCTTAATGCGGCCATTACGAGCGACTAACGCTGCTAAGAAAGACAACAGGATAAAGACGTGTAAAATATTATTACGGAAATAGCTGAGCAAAGCCGCCTGCTTGCCAGCGACTTGAATAATATCGCCTAAGATATGCGGTATACGCTCAATGAGTTTAAGCTTGATACCATAATTGATAATATCTTGCGGGCTCATATCGGTAACGATAGTATCCTCAGCATAAGGTAGATGACGGGCGATACCTTGATAAAGAGCGATTTGTTCGCGGCAGATGACTTCATCGAGCGCCGCTTTTGGCGCTGATAACAACACTAATGACAATAAGGACACTGGATTAACCACTGCTGCCTTATTGATGTGCTGCATGATTTTGACACCGATATTATCCACCATAGCATTGGCTTTTTTATCGAGGGGAGTATCGGTACGATCAGCAGGCAAGCTATCGGCTTCTACATCGAACTTGACCAAAAAGTCGCTCAAATGTAGTGGCGTACCGAAGCTTAAATGCACGTTACCAAAGATACGCTCGATTTTGCGCGTCACTTTTAACAGCCCAATCAGCGATTCAGACTCTTTAGGCTTGCCTTTGAGCTCACCAATATAAGTACCACCCTCCATAATGCGCTCGTAGCCAATATAAGTCGGGATAAACACCACAGGCTTATTGGTACGGCGTAGCTGACTGTGTACCGTCATCGCTAGCATACCCATCTTCGGCGGTAGCAGGCGACCAGAACGCGAACGTCCGCCTTCAACGAAATACTCAATCGGGGTGCTACGGCTAATTAGCGTATGCATATATTCGCGCAACACGGCGGTATATAGCGCATTACCACGAAAGCTACGACGAATATAAAAGGCTACCGCACCGCGCAGTAAAGGTCCTAATATCGGCACGTCTAAGTTATCGCCGGCAGCGACATAAGGAATGCTCAAGCCACGCTTATAAATGACGTAAGATAAAAGTAAATAATCCACATGGCTACGATGACAAGGCACATAGATGATCTCATGATCAGTCGCCAATTCGCGAACTCGTTCGAAATGATGTACCTCTACGCCATCATAGAGCTGTGTCCATAACCAAGTCAAAAAGCGCTCAAAGACGCGGATAATAGGGTAGGAGTAGTTATTGACCATCTCATTGGCATAGCCACGAGCGATATCGCGGGCCTGATGCTCGGTCACACCAGTTTCTGTCGCTTCTTTTTCGATAGCGTGCTTAATAGCGGGCGAGTAAATCAGCTTGTCGACTAAATTACGTCTATCAGACAGATCAGGACCTAACATGCTGGCCCGTTGCTTATCTAAGTAGACATCAAGCTGATATTGTAAAGTACGTAGCAGCTCGCGATTAGCATCGGCTGCTGGTATCAGAGCCTGAGTAAAAGTAGCTTTGATGTCTTGCTTGGAGATTGAATCGTTAGAGGGGATGCTCTCACAATCACTATCGTCATCAGCAGAAAGTTGCTGCGAGGTTTTTGCTAGATTGGTTGCTAAATCCGTGTTTTCTAGTGCCGTATCTACAGGGCTATCCTCAACGATACTGCTATTAACGCTAGCAGGGTCACAATAAGGCTCGTCCAAACCATCGTTCAAGCTATTATAAATAACGGTACGCAAGTCTTGTGGAGCATGGAACTGGACAAAGGTATCGCGTCCCATCACCCCAATATTGAAGAGCTGTTTGGTAAAACTGGGGTCTTCCCAGTTATCAGTCATTAATAGCTTGAATAAAGAATCTTCTTTTTCAGGCGCACGTCCCCAAAGGATGGAGACTGGAATCAGTCTTATTTTTAGCTCAGGGTTCTGTAAAGTGGCAGCCACTAGTCGAGCCAAACGCGGTGACAGCTGCTCCTCACTAGCTTTGGGGTGATGCAAAAAGATAATAGCGGCATTTTCATCGATATTATGAGCCGCGTCTTTTACCCCAACTAAGGCTGGCGGCAGTTTATGCTCTTGAGTCTGCAAGTCGATAAGAATGCTGTTGGAGCGCGAATAATCTTGCAGCACATAGAAAGTTAAGGCTTGCTCATCATCGCTAAGCTTTGGCAGCTCGCCCAGTAGTTTGGGCTTTACGCTGATGCCGAGAACCTGTCCTGATAACTTACGATAGATCTGACTAATCGGTGCCTTAGTATATGAGGTATTGATTAATTTATTATTATCGGCATAAACATCGGCGTTTTTATCAGCTTCTTGCTCAGCTTTATTAGCTGTCGAGAGGTCATGGTTATCAACGGCTTGCGATCTTAGCAGGCGTTTTTTTAGGAAACGAGGTATCATAATTAAAATTCATATTCTGCAAAATGTAATGTGCTTATGATGCCACAAAAGTGGACAAAGCGATATATAACGTCAGTATCTGTAGTTGATATTATCTTCGGCTAAGCTAAAATAAAAAAGCTATTAGATCCTTTAACAGAGTCTGATAGTGATTCTTCTAATATTTAACTGATGATGCGAATAACTATGACGCCTGCTATTAACCTTGCTAAACAGCAAAAATTAACTTATCAAATACATGAGTATACTCATGATAGTAGTGCTGCCTCCTATGGTTTAGAGGCGGCGGAAAAGTTAGGCGTTGCCGCTGAGCAAGTGTTTAAAACTTTGGTAGTAAAGACTGATAACGGACCATTAGCGGTTGCGGTGTTGCCGGTAGAAAATAGCCTAAATTTTAAGAAAATAGCTAAAGCGCTTTCCTGTAAAAAAGTACACATGGCAGAGCCTAGAGAGGTAGAGCGGAGTAGTGGCTATGTGCTTGGCGGTGTCAGTCCCTTAGGACAAAAAAAACGCTTGGTAACGGTGATAGATAGCAGCGCAAAAAATCACCCAACGATATATGTTAGTGCTGGGCGTCGTGGTCTAGAAATTGAGCTAGCTGCTACAGAGCTAGCAGAGACGCTAGCGGCGCATTTCGCTGATATTGTTGATGATTGAGCTTTGACTAAAAGCTAAACGTGCTAAAATTTTAGTAAGCTAATAACTTTTAATAAGGATAAATGCTATGCCGCATCTCACTATTCAAGCGACACCAAACGTCAGTATTCCCCATGAAGAATCCCTGCTGAAAAATTTAAATCAGGCCTTATGGAATAGTGGTCATTTTGCTAAGCCTACCGATATCAAAGCACGGGTGTTACCAGTAGATACTTTTTTGGTAGGAATTGAAGATGATGAGCAAGAGTATGGTTTTGTTTATGCTCATCTCAAACTGATGATTGGACGTGATATTGTGACGCGCAATCAGCTTGCTGAAATATTAGTTACCACTATAGAAAATACGCTCAAAGAGGATCAATCAGGACGAGCCGCTGTACAGATATGTGTCGAAGTTGAAGAGATTAGCTCGGTATATCATAAAAAAATGCTATAGCTTATAGTTTCTATCACTAAGCTACAGATATTCGCATAACGACTGACTAGCGTATTTAGGTAGGACGATGATTTCAGCGCTATAACCAGCAGTCTTTCCTTGAGTAGCCATCAGGTTACGAGCTATACGCAAGCGATAAGTGCCGTTAGCGGGCAAGCAACCTTGATAAATAATACCGCCTTTAGTACCGTCCTGTTCTCCGTTAGGCATATGCAAAATTCCAACATTGGCAGTCTCAGCAGTCCCAGCCAGTGGCGATAGGTTGATAATGGCATATTGATAGCTATTGGCCTTAAATTGATACCAATGCTCGTTTTGCTTAGGGCTTAATTTACCACTGATAGTGGTGCTGATTTTACCTTTAGCAAATTTTATAGGCGTAGCGTTAGAGACGTTATTGGCAGTAGCGCTATGAGTAGTTGATAGGATAAAGAGGGCGCTCAAAAAAGCGACTCGAAAAAGTCTTATCGATATTGAAAAATTAGTTTTTTTAGTCAACATTATGAGCTCCTGCTTTTATTGTCTGTATGCCGTAGTTACCAAGCTTAATAAATTATACCCTTATTCTCAGCCATAAAAAAAGCGCCTAATCATAGGCGCTTTCTGTTTTAACGTTGACACTAAATAGCTTTATAAAGACTAATTTAGTCTAAAAAGGCAAAGTTCTCAATAGCCATCGAAGTCATGCTTTCGCTTGGCGCTACCATAGCTTCGGCGTGGCCTGAAGTACGTGGTAACAGCTTGTCAAAATAGAATTCAGCGGTTTGTATTTTTGCTTGGTAGAATTCTGGAGCTTCAACCCCGCCGTTTTCAAGCTTGTCGTAAGCTACTGCCGCCATACGAGCCCAATGATAGCCCATCATTACATAGCCTGAGTACATTAAGTAATCATCAGATGCGGCAGAGATGATTTCACGATCTTTACGTGCCATTAGCATCAAGCGCACGGTTAGGGTATTCCACTCGGCACATAGCTTAGTCAAAGCCCAAACGAATTTGCGCATGTCTTTGTCTAAGGCATGTTCGCTGCACCATTTCATAATGCTAGAAGTATAGTCGCGGATGATCTTACCTTTCGACTGCAAGATAACTTTACGGCCTAGTAGATCTAGCGCTTGAATACCGGTAGTACCTTCGTACATGGTAGCGATACGAGCATCACGAGCGATTAGCTCCATGCCCCATTCTTTGATATAGCCGTGACCGCCGTATACTTGCTGACCGTGCTTAGCCGCCTCGATACCTGCTTCAGTTAAGAAACCTTTTAGGATAGGCGTATAAAATCCTAATTTATCGTCCCACTTCTCAAACTCTTCATCATCGTCATTAGCCACGCCTTGAGCCATTTTGTCTGCATAACGCGCAGCATGATAAATCATCGAGCGACCGCCTTCGGCAAAGGCTTTTTGCGTGAGCAGCATACGACGTACGTCAGCATGATGGATGATAGCATCGGCTACTTTTTCAGGATCTTTGGTTCCTGATAAGGCGCGCATAGAGCGACGATCTTTGGCATACGGTAGCGAATTTTGGAAAGCCAGTTCGGTATGAGCAAGACCTTCGATACCGGTGCCGATACGAGCGGTGTTCATAAAGGTGAACATGGCTTTTAGGCCGCGGTTTGGCTCGCCGATAAGATAAGCAGTCGCTTCGTCGAAGTTCAAGACACAAGTCGCTGACGAGCTAATGCCCATTTTATGCTCGATTGAGCCACAGCTGACGCCATTACGCTCACCGACTTCACCTTCGGCATTTGGCAAGAATTTAGGCACGATAAACAGTGAGATACCGCGAGTACCGCCTGGCGCATCTGGTAGGCGCGCTAGTACAATATGGACGATGTTCTCAGTTAAGTCATGCTCACCGCTTGAGATAAAGATCTTAGTACCTGATAATTTGTACGTACCATCTTCTTGCGGAATAGCTTTCGATTTAACTTGGCCCAAGTCAGTACCACAATGCGGCTCAGTTAAACACATAGTGCCTGACCAAGATCCTTCCACCAACTTATGCAAGTAAGTCTCTTTTTGCTCTTCAGTACCGTATTGCATCATAGTATTGATACAACCAGTTGATAGACCTGGGTACATAGACCAAGGCCAGTTAGCCGTACCGATGATCTCAGCTTTGATCAAGTTGATAGACATAGGCAAGTTCATACCGCCATAAGCTTCTGGGTAAGAGATACCTTGCCAGCCACCTTCTACAAACTGGTCATAAGCTTCTTTAAAGCCTTTTGGCGTAGTAACTACGCCATCTTTAAAATGACAACCTTCTTCATCAGCTGGCTGATAGATAGGTGATAGGACGTTTTCTGCAAAATCGGCCATACCCTGCAAAATCATATCTACCGTTTCAGGGTCAGCGTTTTCGCCGTTATCTAAAGTCTTGTAATGTGATTGGAAGTCAAACACATCATTTATCAAAAACTTAATATCACGTAAAGGAGCTTTGTAAGTTAACATAGTTATTCTCTTCGATAAGTTGAGACAACGAAAGGAGAAAAAGACGGTTAAGCCTTTATCATCTCGTTGGCTACAGAATTTATTAGATCAAGCTTAAGGATAAGTGAAAAGCAAAATTCGTTTGTTAGGTTGTGAGATATTACGATTATAAAGTTTCGGTCATAATTACAGTAATAAGCTCAGTATAAAGGGTATAAAGCCACAAATATACTATATATAACTAATATTCATATTACACGTATTTTATTATTACTATTTGTTATATTACATTTATGCTTTAGACACTGGTATGAATCAGAATAAAAAAGAAGGGTTTGATAGATGTTGCCTACAACAGGTAGTCGCGCTTACAAAACAGTTTTTCGGCAGCTACTAGCGCTTATAAAGCGTTTAGTCAGTGGTGAGATTGAGCATCTGCTAACAGTGAATCAAAGTCGTAGGCCATGGCATATGCCTATTATTGCCGCTATCGCTATTAGCTTCCCCATATTTATAGGCGCATATTTTGATTCAGTATCGTCTGGTATTAAGGCATCACTAGGAGCGATGGTTATTCTGAATTTACCCTTTACCGGGACATTACCGCAGCGTTTGGTTACGGTAATGGCTTGGGGCTTTGCGATGTCTTTATGCTTTGCTTTGGGATTAATCGCTCAGCAAGTGGCCTTTATTAAGGTGCCAGTCTTTGCGCTGATAGCTTTCGCTATTGTAGTGTTTGGACGCTATTATCAGCAGCCACCGCCAGCAGGTCTATTCGTGATGATGTCTACGGCTATAGCTTTATTCATACCGGTACCTTTGACCCAGATTTTATCAGCGACTGGACTAGTCATGCTCGGTAGCGGCTTTTCGATAATGATGGCGCTACTGTATTCGTTATTTTTGTTGGCGACCCGTCAACGCATCGAGCTACCTCGTTATAGCTATCAGCCAGAGACCATTAGTGAAAGTATCATGGTGGCAGGCTTTGTTAGCTTGGCTTTATCCATCGCTTTATTGCTGGAGATGTCCTATCCGTATTGGGCGGCAGTGAGCTGCTTTATTATTATTCAAGGCATTCATCTGCGCACGATGTGGGTGAAGCAATTTCATCGTCTGCTAGGTACTTTAATAGGTATGGGCCTCGCTGCTTGGATGCTCTCTTGGCAATTGACGTCATGGCAAGTGGCTGCCGCTATTTTGATAATGATGCTTTGTATTGAATCTCTAGTCGATCGTCATTATGGGCTGGCGGTCATCTTTATCACTCCATTGACGATATTTATCGCTGAATACGGTAGTGGTCTGCCGCTATCGGAGCAGATTTATCAACAAGTCATTCATGCGCGCATGCTAGACACCGCGCTTGGCTGCTTAGTGGGTATCGTTGGCGGTCTAGCTATGCAATCGTCAAAGCTGCGTTTACCTTTGGGACGTTTGGAGCGTTGGCTGCTACAACACTTTGGCGCTGACAATAAAGACCAAGCTAAAAAGTTAGAATAAACAGGCTAAAAAGTCAGTTTAAAACTCAATAGGGTAGTTATATATCGAAAAATTATGCCGACTGCGACTGTAAAGTTTGCGTAGCCGCTATCACGTTTACCTCTTGTGCCGTCCAACGCTCAAAGCTAAGCGCCGCTTGATTGATAAGCATACCGTAACCATCAGATACCTCAGCTCCGCGCTGCTCAAAATGCTGCAAAAACGGCAAGGCGCGACCATACATCATATCGTAAGCGTGATGGGTATTGAGACCATCCGCTATCGGTAGGGTCGCCTCGGTCAGACCGATGGAAGTAGCATTGATAATTAGATCGAATTCTCCCGTCAGCTCAGCGGTGATACAAGTCTCAATACTATTCTCAATATTATGCTGCTCGATGCTTTGACTAGCGGCGCTAAGCTCTGCTACTAGCGTCTGCGCCTTACTCAAAGTTCGATTGGCCACCGTCAAGGAAGAAATACCGGCTTGAATTAGCGGCAATATGACTCCGCGAGCGGCACCGCCTGCGCCTATGACAGCCACGCGTGCGCCGTTCAGTGACCAATCTAAGCTCGTAATGTGATTGACTAAACCTTGACCGTCAGTATTATCGCCATAAACCGCGCCGTCTTTTATTAACAAGGTATTGACCGCGCCTGCCACGCGAGCATGCTCAGACAAGCCGCCCTGTAGCTGACAATGAGCAAAAGCTAGTTGTTTAAAAGGCACTGTAACATTAGCGCCTACGCCGCCACCATTAAAGAAAGCCTCAACGACCGCGACAAAACAGGCTTCATTGTCTGGACAATACTGACGCTGATAGCTAATATCGATATTGGCTTGAGTGGCAAAGGTTTGATGAATTTGTGGCGATTGGCTGTGACTAATGGGATTGCCAATAACGATAAAGTGCTGAGTCATGTCTAAAATCCTGTCGTTAACGCTCTATTAAAAATAAGTTACAAAGTCTGAGACTGAATTATCATAAGCGATAGCAGAGTGTTGCACAAATTTGGGTTGCATAGCGATAGCAATCAACAATAATATTAACAAATCTGTAGCCACTCATAGGGTTATCGGTAACGTAAGAGCTAGTCAAGGCTGAAGCAGTTCGGTAAACTGTCATCATTGAAGTTTTGGTAAAATCCCATTCATATCAACTACGTTTGATGACTTTTAATTTTTTCATGACTCTTGTAGTCAATATTTTCAAATAAATGAGTAAATTGCCCATGTGGAATAAAAGCCTTCAGCCTTTAATGGTCGGTATGATGATGGTAGCTGGCGTGTCTCTAAGCGCTTGTAACAACTCAGACCAAGACCTCGAAGCCGAGACTAATACAACAACCGAACAAATGGCTACTGAGAACACTAACTCCTCTGCTGAATCAGCCAATAGCGCTGATGTCGATGGAGCGGTCGCCGAACAGGCAGTGCCAGTCAAATATAATGTAGCCAGTTGGGGTAGCGAGTCGGTTAAGTCGGTTAACATTGATGAGTTAAAGGATATTCAAGCCACCTTTGGCAAAGTAGTCACTACCGACGAGAACAGCCTCGATTATGCTAGTAATCCGGCGACCAAATATCGCTTTATGAAAGCCGATGCTCCTTACTTAGATGTTATCGATTCACAAAAGTATCTAGAGTTAGGCTGGTATTACGCTAATCCAGCAGATACCGATAAAGAAAAACAGCTGAGTGAAGAGCATGCCAAAAAAGCCTATACTTTAGCTCGTCAGTTGATGGGCGACGAGGGTGGCCGGGTATTATCCGATATGCTTAATGGTCAAATCGTCAAAAATAAAACCGCTGGCGGTCAAAAAATTGAGCTTGCTAAATGTGAGTTTTATAGCTGCATGATTATCTTTAATAAGTCAAAAGCTCAAGTTAGCGAAAGCTAAGCGGTGAGCGCTTATCATAATGATAATACTGGCAGTGTTGGCAGTATTGAGA
>CBETCF010000069.1:0-10555 GCA_965534785.1 uncultured Psychrobacter sp. | reverse complement strand
ATAAATAAAACCTCTCTTTTTCATGAGTAAAAGGATGCTGTAAATGGTTTGTACCTCTTTAAAAACGACCTCATCTAAACTTTATTTCGCTTTAATGACCGCGGCTATTTTAGTATTATCTACAAGTTCCAGTCATGCTATTCAAGTTTATAAGTCAATAGGTGCTCATGGTGAAGTCAAATACAGCCAACATGCTCCGCAAAATGGCAAAAATGTTGAGGTGATTGAATTTCGTAGCGATGGCCGTCAAACGGATGCTGGTCAAATGGCTGGCAGAACGAGTGATAATGCAAATAACGCTCCCCAAAATGCTGAAGCTCAGCGCGTAGAGCAGCTAGAGGCTCGTATCAAAGAGCAAGAGGCTAATGCCAATGCTCAGCGCTGCCAGTCATTGCGCAATAATCTAACCAATCTTAATGTTGGCGGTCGTATTTACGAGATGGACGCTAATGGTAAGCGTGAATATTTAGATAGTCGCGAGATTGAGCTTAAACGCGAACGAGTACAACAAGCTATTAGTCAATATTGTAAATAGTCAAAACCTCCATTACATGACGAACGGCGGCTGGCATATCTTGTGCTTGCATGCCACGCTGCCCTATCATTAAAGTTGATTTAGTTATAGCGGATGTAGGGCTCACCAGCTGATCTAGTAATACATCTCCAGCTAAACCATGAATAACTACTGCTTGACTGAGACTTCGTTGTTCATCAGCTAAATCTAGCTGTGCCATTAAACCTGCACATACTCCTGATAGAACATCACCCATACCTGCAGTCGCCATCCCTGGATTACCAACCCCGCAGATATAGATTGGTGACTCAGATTTTTTTTGCTCTGAGTTCCGCTCTATTATCAGCGACCCTGCGCCTTTTAACACCCAATCGCCTCCATAGCTATCAGCGCATTGTTTGATGGCCATTATACGATCCGCTTCTACTTCTTTGATATCCTTATCCAATAACCTAGCCGCTTCGCCACTATGCGGGGTCAAATACACTTTTTTCTTTTTACTATATGCTTTTAGCTCTTTGATTAAGTTATGTTTTTCTCTTTGTAATGAAGCTAAATGATAGAGTCCATCGGCATCAATAACCATAGCTTTATCTGCTGCTATAGCTGCCTTAACATAATTAATAAATATATTTTTAGCTTTATTATCGCGGCCTAGCCCCATGCCAATGGCAATCACGCTTGCGTCCTTTATTAGGGTTTTGACGCCGCTCATATCATGCAAATCGATAGTCATAGCATCTGGCAAAGAGGTTAATAGTGCACCGTGAAAAACATCGTGACAGGCCACCGTTATCTTGCCAGCACCCGTTGCCATAGCACTAGATGCCGCGAGAATAGCTGCCCCTCCCATGCCTTGCGAGCCGTCTATACGATTGCCGCCTATTATTAATACATGACCATAACTACCCTTGTAACTGTTTTGCTGACGCGGCACTAAAGCATAGGCAGTCTTTATCAAGGTTGCGGCAGGCAAGGTAGACTGTATAGGTAATAGTGGAATATCAACTACTGTACCAGCATAGTCCATACCATCCTTAGTGTGTAAACCTAACTTACGAGCGACAAGGCATAAGGTCACATCAGCTTTTATGGCCAAACCATCAAAGGCTTGCCCCGTAGCCGCTACTAAGCCACTTGGGATATCAACAGCAACCACTAAAGCCTCTGCTTGCTTAGCCAGTTGATTAAAGGTAGTTATCGCTTGCTCATAAATGCCCGTTGGCGCACGATTCAGACCTATCCCGAATATGGCATCGACATAAATATTGGCGTTAGCCAAATGATTGGCATCGAATCTACTATCCTCAAAACGCGTATAAGAACAATTCGCTGCTAATGCCATATGTCGCGCTTTAAGGGCATCCTCAATTTGATCTGATTCTAATACTTCGCTATTATTTTTTACTTTATTATCGCTATCAACTTCTTCAATACTATCTATACCAACGGTAATCACTTCAACTTGCCAGCCAGCTCGCTGCAGATAAAGTGCTATTAGCCAACCGTCACCGCCATTATTGCCCTGTCCGATCCAAATCAATGCTTGTTTACTGCTATTTAACTGTTGAGCTTTTATACGAGGCTGATAGTTTTCATCACTAATTAAGCCACCATTTTTATTTTTTTCATTAAGCTCAATAATATGTTGGGTCATTTGCCAAGCGGCTTGTTGCATTAAGGCAAAACTACTGTAGCCTTTAGCAAACCAAGCTTGTTCCATAGCATAAACTTGTTCGCTATTGTACAGAGCGATAGGCATTAATGAAGCATTCGAGGCTAATAAGTGCTTAGCAGATATCGATTTAAAAGACATAAAAAGTCCTTATTTATAGTTTATTTTTATAGGCAGATAAGCTTAAGCCTAACAAATACTGGATTAATCTTCTGTATGAATATCATCATAATCTTGCTATCTCTTTGGGAGCAAGTACTATGGTTACGCCATCATAGTCATTAATGGTCATTAAATAGCAGTCATGACATAATAGTCACCTTCTATTAAATTACCTATATTTGATTATGACTTCATCCTCAAACGCCATCGCCGTTATTGAAAAACCTGCTTTTAATACTGCTGAGGATATAAAGCAGTGGATCAAAGCACAAGCTCAAACCTTGGGTTTTGCTGACTGCGGCTTTCTATCAGTACAACATCCTTTATTTGCACAGCAGCTTGAACAATTGCAGCTTTGGCTAGCGAAAGGCTATGAAGGGCAATTGCAGTTCATGCATAATAATCATCACTTGCGGGCCCATCCTGAGCAATTGGTCGCAGGAGCTAAGACTATCATTAGTGTACGTATGGATTATCTGACTGAAGCTCCTAAAGCACGCACGATTGAAGACGATGATCGACCGAATCATGGCATTATCGCACGCTATGCCCGTGGGCGTGACTACCATAAAACCATGCGCAGCCGTCTTAAGCAACTGGCCTTAAAGATAGAAGCCATGCTTCCAGAATGGCAGCAGTTAGCTATTAGTATGGATATCGGTGCTAATAGTGATTTTGTCTTTCGGCCCTTTAGTGACTCTGCGCCTATCTTTGAGCGACCGATAGCTGATGCTGCTGGTCTTGGCTGGACCGGTAAGCATACTTTGCTGCTAAACAAGCAAGCCGGTTCTTTTTTTGTGTTAGGTGAGCTATTTATCAGTCTTGAGCTCCCTGATGATCAGCCTGTTGAGGCACATTGTGGCAGCTGCACGGCCTGTATAGATATCTGCCCTACCCAAGCGATTGTCGCTCCCCATGAGCTTAACGCCGCCGCTTGTATTTCTTATCTAACGATTGAACATGATGGCATCATTGATACTAAATACCGGCGAGCGATTGGTAATCGGGTCTTTGGCTGTGATGATTGTCAGCTGATCTGCCCTTGGAATCGTTATGCAAAGTTAACAAACGTTGCAGATTTTGAAGCTAGGCATAAGCTTGATAGTAGTAGCTTGCTTGAATTATGGCAGTGGACAGAAACAGATTTTTTAAAATATACTGAAGGTAGTCCGTTACGGCGCACTGGCTACGTCAATTTCTTACGCAATATTGCCATAGGTTTAGGCAATGCCAATGCTAGCCAACAGACCATAGAACAGCTCAAATCTAAACTGGCTATCCACAATGAGATTTTGGATGAACATATTAACTGGGCGATAGATGAGCAAGGAATAAAACTAGTCGCTAGTGATAGCTCTGATGCAAAATAATTTCAATAAAAAACGCCTCTTAATAAATAAGAGGCGCTTATAAAACTATCTATTATTAGCAAATTTACTCGCTAAAGTTTGGCTAGTGAAATAATTATGGCTTAGGAATACGTAATACTTGACCTGGATAAATCTTATCTGGCTCAGATAGCATAGGCTTATTGGCTTCAAATATCTTCATATAATCATTAGCCGAACCATAAACATCTTTAGCGATTTTTGACAAGCTGTCACCAGATTTTACGGTGTACATAGTTGATTCTGGCGCATCTTCTTCGATGTTGATGTTATCAATGACTTTTGCTACGTTTTGGACGTTACCAATGGCGATAATAGCTTTTTCACGATCTGCCTGTGTCTTCGCATCACCACTGATCTCAGCAGTATCTGTTGACCCATTATACTTAACCTTTAGGTTACTAATTTGCAGATTTTGCTGCTGAATGCGACGAAGTAAGATATTTGCTACCGACTGTGCTGACGGCTCGCTGTCTTTTACTTGCGTATTAGCATCGGCTTTCGTTTCTACTTTGGCATCATGCTTATCATCATCACGATTAAAGATCTTATCACCAATGTCTTTTGCAAAACTGAACATTCCCATTTAACTACTCCTTTAGATATTTTATTAGTTGTTTGTTTTTTCTGCTTACTTTAATCACTTGTTAACTATAAAAGGATTAGAGTAAGCAACTGTCTTAGACTTTATGATTATAACAAAGGCAAGCACTTTGCATAGTAGTGGTATGTTGAGTAATGTTAAGCCAATGAAATCCGTTTTAATGACCGAAGCACTCTGATAATTTATATTTGTACTTATGCTTATAGTTATAATTTAGCGCAAAAAAAACCGCTTATCTATAAAGATAAGCGGTAAAATCAATAACAGGTATTAGTCTTTGCTAGTTATGTGAATAGCGACTTGTAATACCTATTAATAATTATAGTTGTGCTTGTACATAATCGATTGCTTTTTGTACGGTAGTCAATTCAGCTGAATCTTCGTCAGGGATAGTGATACCGAAATCACTTTCAAATGACATGACTAGCTCAACTAAATCTAAAGAGTCAGCACCCAAATCTTCCATAAAAGAAGCTTCGTTTTTGACGTCTTCAACATTCATACCTAATTGCTCTGCTACTGCAGATTTTATTTTTAGCTCAGTATCATTACTCATTCAGAGTACTCCTTTTTGTCTATCGATTTGAGAATTATTGACCAGTTGTTTATTACGCCTTGAAGTTATTAATAACTCGCAGAAATATACCATTATCATGACTAGCTCTTTGGTATCTAACAACAATTTACTATAATACAGGGCTTTGGTCTAAAAGTGTCCGTTATTATAACAGCATTTATTAGAGTTTACACTCGTTCACACAAATTATTATAGTACTAATGTAACTTTTAAATATTTAAATTTAATGACTGTTGTCACTACAGACTGTGAATAACTACATATACATGCCGCCATTAACTGGCAGAACGGCTCCAGTTATATAACTGGCTTCATCACCCGCTAAAAACAATACGGCTGCGGCGATGTCTTCTGGTTGACCTAGACGGCCAATAGGCACCGCATCTAGCATAGAGTTAAGTAAACGCTCGTCAAGCTCATCAGTCATGTCGGTTTCAATCAGACCAGGCGCGACACAGTTGATAGTCACTTGACGTGAACCGATCTCGCGTGCCAAAGTACGGCTAAAGCCTTCTAGACCTGCCTTAGTCGCCGCATAATTGGACTGTCCAGCATTACCCATTTGCGCCACTACTGAGCTTATATTAATAATACGGCCACGGCGAGCTTTCATCATGCCACGAACCGCGCGTTTACTCATCCGATAGACAGAGGTTAAATTGGTGTCGATAACACTTTCCCAATCTTCATCTTTCATACGCATCAGTAAGCCGTCCTTGGTGATACCAGCATTGTTGACCAATACTTGTACCGCACCATAGACACTTTCGATCTCTTCAAACAGCTTATCAATCTGCGCAGGATCGCAAACATCTAACACGCGACCTATACCACCAGAATCATGTAAATAATCATCGATTAGGGCAGCACCTTTTTCGGTCGTCGCTGTACCAATGACGAAATGGCCTTCTTTGGCAAAACGTTTAGCGACCGCTTTACCGATCCCTCGGCTGGCCCCAGAAACTAAGGTAATTGTACGACTCATGATAATATCTCCATTAACTTATCAAAACGAGCAGGCTTGTCAGTAGGATAGCTAGTAATAGGATGAGCTTGGCGCTTAGCCAAGTTACTGAGCACATTACCGCTGCCACATTCGATTAAAATATTAATTTGTTTATCTGCTAATTCTTGCATAGTCTTCGACCATAATACTGCTTCACTAAGCTGTTCGGTCAAGGCTTGTTTGATACCTTGCGCGCTAGTTTCGACATGAGCATGACGGTTTTGAATAACTGGAATAGTCGCTTGATCAAATTGGATAGCCGCCAAAGTTTCCGCCAACGCTTGGCTGGCCGGCGCCATTAAAGCGCAATGCGAAGGTACGCTGACTTTTAAAGGAATAGCTTTTTTGCCAGTGTTTTGTACTTTATCAATAACTGCCGCTACCCCTACGGCATTACCAGAGATTACCACTTGACCCGGGCTATTAAAGTTTGCCGCATTGACGATAGCATCATCAACGTGCTCTGTCGCTTGCTCACACAAAGTCTCAACGCGATTATCCTCAAGTCCCAAAACAGCAGCCATAGCCGTCTCGATACCTTCAACCGCCTCTTGCATCAATTGGCCACGCTTATGCACTAGCTGTATCGCCTCAGCAAAACTTAGCACGCCAGAGGCACACAGCGCACTGTACTCACCCAAAGAATGCCCTGCCATATATAGAGGAGTAAGATTCTTTTGAGCTAGCTTGTCTTGTAGCACTCGCCAAATAGCAATGCTAGCGGCTAACAAAGCGGGCTGAGTATATTTAGTCTGATTTAAGCGCTCCTCATCTTGACAGATCGCCCACAGGTCCTCACCAAGGACACTACTTGCCTCAGCAAAGGTCTCATGAATCTGTGGATAAATCTCTGCAAGCTCTGTGGTCATACCGACTGCTTGCGCACCTTGCCCAGGAAAAACAATTGCAATGCGGGGCTTTGTTGTTATCGTATCAGGCGTTAATGCCATAACCAATATTCCTTAGTGATTAAAAGCGCTCTTTATTTGAACCGATTATTGTCGCAAAAAATAATGTAATAACAAAAATAATAGCAAATACTACTGTTCCAAGCCGATGTCATCAACCTATGATAAAAGAGTAAGGCTGACAGTCATATAGTATTAGCAAACTATACACTGCTCCAAGCGATTATCATAGCGACTTAAGTCGAGACTTAAATTGAGACGTCAGATAGCCAGTTAAATGACAGACAACAAAAAGCCAAGCCATCGAGCTATTCAATTTATAATAGCAAGATAACTTGGCTTTTATCAGCATAATCCATATTAATCGATAGCAAATATCAACAATAATAAAAACTGCCTATTAAGATAGACAGCGATTATTTTATATTGAAATCTTTACCATTTAACTAATGGATTAAGCGTCTTGACTAACTTTGAACAACTGACGACCACGATAAAAACCGTCTTTGGTCATGTGATGACGACGATGCTTTTCACCAGTAGTAGCATCTACGCTCAATTCAGCCACTTCCATACGGTGATGTGAACGGCGCATGTCACGACGAGAACGGCTTTTACGACTTTTTTGAACAGCCATGATATAGCTCCTATACTTAAAAAGGGTAAGCTTAAAATTCAGCTTTAATCGATACTGACTTACGCTTATAGCTTATAAAATCTAAACCACTATAACCTAATGCAGTACTAAATTAATGAGTTTGCTACTTGTATGAACCCGCTGACTAAATCTAAACTCTACGAATAATTTGTTTAATCAATTTTATCCACAAGCAGCTTGTTGCCAGAATGCAATAAACGGGACATTATACGCGGGTTTATCATATTAATAAAGCCCTGCTGCAAACTCTTCTGTACAGAGCCCATAAAAAGGGAGGTTAAAAACTATAGTTTACCTTTTAATGCTGATAAAGCGGCAAAAGGATTTTCGCTTTCTTCCTCTTCTGGAAGCTCGCCGAACTGCTCGATGCTCATCTCACAATCATCATGCTTAGGTGCCATTGGCACTTTTAATAGCAGCTCGTCTTCGATTAACTTTTTAAAAGGCAATAAACGTTCAGGGGTTTGATTATCGACGACTTCTTCTAATAACAGATAGTCCTGCTCTTCATCCACTAAGCTTGCCTGACTCTCATCTTCTAACAGCGCAACATCATAGTCATCAGTCAGCTCGGTTGCTACCGGTTGTAAACAGCGTTGGCAAGTTAGCCATACTTGGCCTTCAACTTCAAAAGATAAATGCAGCACGTTATTACGACGATATAAATTGGTTTTGATTTGCAGATTGACTTGCTCATGCTCAGTGGCCAATAAAGCGCTTAGGCGCTCAAAGTCCATAGGAGCAACTTCACCCTGCCATTCAAAGCCAGTATCCTCCCATTTATTTAAAGAGATATGCTCGGGCATACGAGTTGACGACTTATCCTGATTATCTTCGATAGCAGTCGTTGCATTAGGATTAGTTTGAGAAGGTGACATAAGCGGCCTCGCTGATGAAAATGGGGTATAATATTGCCTGCCATACTAACCGAAAGCACGTTTTGACACTAGCGCTAGTATGTTACTGTTTTTGCTAGCTGAAGATGGCGGTTAAGCGGCTTAGCTTTTAAGCATTGCTAAGTTAGCAATGTAATATAACCACTCTTTGAGCTTTGCCTTTTAGCAACGCCCTCTTTATCGGTTTCACTAAATAATTAAAACTTTTTATGACTTCTCTTACTACTACCAACCTTACGGCTATAAATAAAACTACCGTTAATTTTTCTGAGTTACTGACTACTAATGACGCTAGCGAATTATTGACGGCGCTGAATAATTTAATGCTGAATGAAAGCTATAAGCTGTATTTGGATAACAACGATGCTAATATTTTAGATTTTAATGATCTCAAACTATTAGCTGACGAATATAAAGCTACTGAAGCTTTAATAAAATTATTCAATAGTTTATTTGCCGATCAGCAGGTACAACTAGTAAGAGGTGAGCATGAGCCTGAATATTTTCCAGCGGATAACGGTAATCCTGCCCGTATTATATTTGCGCACGGTTTCTTTGCCAGTGCTCTGCATGAAATCAGTCATTGGTGCATCGCTGGTAAGGCACGCAGGCAGCTTAGCGACTTCGGTTACTGGTATGCCGCTGATGGTCGTAATGAAGCGCAGCAGCGAGCCTTTGAGCGCGTAGAGATCAGACCACAGGCTTTAGAGTGTTTGTTTACTTTAGCCTGTCAACGCCCCTTTCAGGTCTCTCAAGATAATCTCTTTGCCGATTTTGATACTAGTAATAGCACCTTTGCTAGTGACGTTTATAAGCAGGCTAAAGCTTATATTGTTGAACCACAAAGCTTACCTTGCGACGCGCAACTACTATTGCAGGCACTACTAAGTAGCTCTATCAATAACTGAATGAATAATAAATAGAGTTAATAATTATATCTTGCTGTTATTAAATTAAGTATTTTAAATTAGCTTTTTAACCATTTCCCATCATTTGTAACGTCTTGCCACTATAATATAAAAAGTCTTCAAAGCTATACTAACCCTTTGTACCCAGTGATTTTTATAATAAAAAGATAACTATAAATTAGGAGCTACTATGCAAACGCTTTATATTCATCCAGAAAACCCTCAGCCAAGGCTTATTGAACAAGCGGCTGATATGCTACGTAATGATAAGCTGATTATTTATCCAACAGATACTAGCTATGCCTTTGGTTGTCGCTTGGGAGCTAAAGATGCTCTAGAGAAGCTTAAGCAAATACGCGAGCTTGATGATAAGCATCAGTTCACTTTGTTATGTCGCGATCTAAGTGAAATAGCTAATTACGCGACGGTAGATAATAATCAGTTCAAACAACTCAAAGCCCATACGCCAGCGCCAATTACTTTTATTCTCAATGCAACCAAAGATGTGCCAAAAAAGTTAGCTCATGCCAAAAAGAAAACTATTGGTATTCGCGTGCCAAGCAATCCCATTGCGCAAGCATTGCTAGAAGCTATGGATGAGCCTATGTTAACTAGCTCGTTAATCCTACCTAATAGAGAGGAAATTTTGGACGACCCTTTTGATATTGAGGAGCTACTAGGTAATCAAATTGACGGCTTAATCAACGCCGGTATTCAAACCACTAAACTAACCACTATCGTAGATATGACTAGCGGTCAGCCTGAGATTATTAGACAAGGTGCAGCTGATGTTAGTGATTTGCTATTGTAATAAATGAAAGCTTAAATCCTAGGCACAAAAAAAAGCTCCAATTAATTGGAGCTTTTTTGTACAAAATTCAAATTGCTTATAAACTAGTCGCGATCAACTAGTTCTACATAAGCCATAGGGGCGTTATCACCGTCACGATTACCGCACTTAACGATACGTAAGTAGCCGCCTGGACGATTCTGGTAACGAGGACCTAAAGTACCAAATAGTTTACCAACCATAGTTTTGCTACGCATGCGGCTAAATGCCAAACGGCGATTAGCAACACTGTCTTCTTTAGCCATAGTGATTAATGGCTCAGCAACACGGCGTAATTCTTTAGCTTTCGGTAAAGTAGTTTTGATCAGTTCATGCTCAAATAATGAGTTAGTCATGTTCTGGAACATAGCTTTGCGATGACTGCCGGTACGACCCAGCTTGACTCCACTCTTACGATGGCGCATAGTCA
>CBETCF010000068.1:0-10557 GCA_965534785.1 uncultured Psychrobacter sp. | reverse complement strand
TAAAATACCGAGACACTCCTACAATGGGGTGTCTTTTTTATTGCTGAAAACTATTCTGAAGAAAACTATGAAAAATAAGATATTAGTTACTGGCGGCGCCGGCTACATAGGCTCGCATACTTGTATTGCTTTATTTGAGGCAGGCTATGATATTGTCGTTTATGACAACTTAGTTAATAGTAGTCTTGAGGCAGTAAAGCGCGTCTCAGAGATTGTGGGTCAGTCGATAGCGTTTATTGAAGGCGATATTCGTAATAAAGACTTGCTTAGTGAAGTATTTGCGAAGCATGATTTTTTTGGGGTTATCCACTTTGCCGGATTAAAAGCTGTTGGCGAGTCGGTAGCTAAGCCTTTAATGTATTATGATAATAACGTTAGCGGCACGATAAGCTTGCTAGAAGTTATGAGTGATTACCAAGTGAAAAACTTAGTGTTTTCCTCCTCTGCTACGGTTTATGGTGATCCTGAAACTTTACCTATCGATGAGACATCAAAACGCTCTTGCACTAACCCTTATGGGCAAAGCAAACTCGCTGTCGAGCATATCCTAGAAGACTTGGCGGTAGCGGATAACCAATGGAATCTGATTACGCTTAGATATTTTAATCCAGTAGGCGCACATCCTTCAGGACAGATCGGCGAAGATCCGAGTGATATCCCTAATAATTTAATGCCTTTCATCTCGCAAGTAGCGGTTGGTAAACTGGCCAAATTAAATATTTTTGGCAATGACTACTCGACTATCGACGGTACTGGTGTACGCGATTTTATCCATGTCACTGATCTAGCACAAGGCCATGTCGCCGCACTCGATTATTTAGAGCAGCAAAGCATTGCAGATAAAGGCATGGCAAAGAATAGCAGTGTCAATAATACTGGATCAGTAGGTTTTTTACCTATTAATTTAGGAACCGGTAAAGGCAGTTCTGTATTAGAATTGGTTAACGCTTTTAGTGAGGTTAATAACACTGAGATCCCTTATCAGTTCGCTGAGCGTCGTCCGGGCGATATTGCCAGCTGTTATGCTAGTGCAGACAAAGCAAAAGCGCTGTTAGGCTGGCAAGCTGAGCTTTCTATTACCGATATGTGTCAAGATACTTGGCGTTGGCAGAGCATGAATCCTAATGGTTATAGCGAGACTTAAACGCTGTCTTATCGGACTTAATCAGCTACAGATCATTTCTTATAAAAACCACCTTTATAAAAGCAATTTTTACTTAGAGCCCCTATATTATTATGAAAAAAATAACCCATGCCGTCATTCCGGTAGCAGGCTTTGGCACTCGTATGTTACCGTTATCTAAGTCAGTACCCAAAGAGTTATTGCCATTAGGTAATCGTCCGGCTATTCATTATGTGGTAGCAGAGGCGATTGCCGCTGGTATCAAGCACATCGTCTTAGTCGGACACGCCCAAAAAGGGGCGATTGAAAATTATTTCGATATTAATGCTGAGCTTGATAATCAACTTCGTCAAAAAGGCAAAGACGAGCTTGCTGATAGTCTAAATTGGCTGCCTGATGACGTCAGTGTCTCGATGATACGCCAAGGCAAAGCTCTAGGCTTAGGTCATGCGGTATTAGCCGCGCGTCCTATCATCGGTGATAACGATTTTGCGGTTTTATTGCCGGATGTGGTACTAGATCCCTTCACTACTGATTTATACAGTGATAACTTGGCTTTTATGATTAATACTTTCGCTGATGAAGGTCATTCGCAGATATTGGTTGAGCAAGTTGCTGATAGCGAGGTGCATAAATACGGTATCGCTAAGCTGAGTAATGATGGCGATATTCAGTCCAAAGTAGATGCTAATACCAACCATAGCTTCAAAGTAGCCGGTTTCGTTGAGAAACCTAAATTGAACGAGGCGCCCTCACGTTTAGCGGTGGTAGGACGTTATGTTTTTAATAATAAAATTTTTGATTATCTAGCCAATACCACCGCTTCTGTCGGCGGTGAGATTCAATTGACCGATGCTATTGATGCGCTTATTAATGAGTACGGTGTTGATGTGACGACTATGCGCGGTGCTAGTTATGATGCAGGTGATATGCGCTCTTATATGCAGGCCTTCATTTATTTTGCTGAGCAACAGCTCGCGACTAATTAATAAATATGGTTGATCTTAAATAAAAAACAGTATCGCTATTACAACGTGCTACTGGTATAAATTTCCCTTGCGTGCTGCGTTCCCAGAGGCTGCGCAAAATTAATCCCAGCAGCACTGTACTTATTTTATAGTGAATTGGCTAACTGATGAATAAGTAGAAAATAAATGAAGAGCCATAGCTAATGAGTAACTTTATGCCAAAGAATCGATATCCTAGTGCTCGTAAGTCCCCTTATTGGACACAGTTAGAGCAGATGGCTGAGCAGACTTGGTCAGTAGCAGACTTGTTTGCAACAGACGACACGCGAGCACAGCGTTTTGGCTTGCAAGTGGGCTCGCTGTATATGGATTATAGCAAGCAGTGTATTGATGAGCCGGTAATAGCTAGCTTGTTAGCTTTGGCTGAGAACTGTGAGCTGTCGACACGCATTAAGGCATTAATGCAAGGCGCTATGGTCAATACTAGCGAGCAGCGCGCTGCTTTACATACCGCTCTACGGTTACCTGAGAGTGCTAAGTTAGTTGTCGCTGAGCAAGATGTAGTCAAGGATGTGCATCATAGTCTAGCGCAAGTTGAGCGTTTGTCAGCACGTATCCGTAATGGAACTTGGCGCGGGTTTTCAGGCAAAGCTATTACCGATGTGGTCAATATTGGTGTAGGTGGTTCAGACCTTGGGCCATTGATGGCGACTGCTGCGCTAGAGGAGTGGGCGGATACTGACATTATTGTCCATTTTGTCTCTAATATGGACGGCTCGCAGCTCGATAATTTGCTTAAGCGTCTAAATGCAGAAACCACGCTATTTATTATCTCTTCTAAATCTTTTGGTACGGTTGATACTTTATCTAATGCTAAGACAGCGCTATCTTGGTTATTGTCGACTACTACTTTAGATTCAGGGTCACAAGATAGTGTATTACGTCGCCATTTCATTGGTATTTCAGCCAATAGCGTTAAAATGACGGCTTGGGGTATTCATCCTGAGCATCAATTACAGCTTTGGGATTGGGTCGGTGGGCGCTTTTCCTTATGGTCAGCTATCGGTTTGGCTATCGCTATTCGCATCGGTATGCGGCAGTTTCGAGAGCTGCTAGCTGGTGCCCATAGTATGGATGAGCACTTTGCTAATGCTGACTTTAAAGAAAATTTACCAGTATTATTAGGGTTACTTGCGGTTTGGAATAGCACCTTTTTACAGATACATGCGCATACGGTACTTCCTTATGACGGACGTTTAGCTTATTTGCCCAGTTATTTGACCCAACTTGAGATGGAGAGTAACGGCAAGTCAGTGACTCATGATGGTAACCATATTGACTATAATACTTGTCCTATTTTATGGGGCGAAATTGGCTCAAATGCGCAACATGCTTTTTATCAATTACTGCACCAAGGCACGCAGCATGTCTCTTGCGATTTTATCGCCTGTGTACGTCATTACGATGATAATGAACAAAACTCCTCACTACAGCATCAGCATGAACTTTCACTATCGAATTGCTTGGCCCAAAGTCGGGTCTTGGCTTTTGGTAATGCGGCTATCGCTGATATAGATACGGTTACTACGGCTTGTGAAGCGGACAAATATAAGCACTATCGCGGTAATCAGCCGTCCACTACCTTACTTATTGATGAACTGACTCCGCATAGTTTGGGTGAGTTAATTGCTTTATATGAGCATAAAGTCTATGTTATGGCGAGCATTTGGGATGTTAATCCTTTTGATCAATGGGGCGTCGAGATGGGTAAGCAAATGGCAGAAACCGTTTATCAGGCTATGCAACAAGATAGTCCTGCGCCTTTTGACACTTCTACCAATCAGCTGTTGCAATATATCAAGCAGCTATCTGAATAACAGCAGTAATAATCGGCACTTTATTAGAAATAACGCTGTATTTATAGCCTATTTAATAAAACCATATTTAACAATACTGTCTTTAATAAAACCACAGATAAGGTAGCGCTATGAGCTTGAAAGCCACGGTCAATACTAATCCGCTTAGCATTCAACCCTCCAAGGTCTTCGTCATTATTGGTCACAGTATAGAAGCCATTACTAGTGCCGTCGTGCTGGCAAGCTTAGATCATACTGTGCACTTGTATGCTGATTTAACGATATTAGAGCAGCAAGTTGAGCAATATAGCTTTGAGCGTCATTTGCAAGCCTTGTGGCAACTGTATAGTCAGCAGCAGCAAATTATAAGCTTAGCATTGCCTGCTAGCGCGGATAAACTGATTCAGCGTTATGAAATTGTTGGTAGTCAAAAAGAAGATATAACCAATGATGGCTCTGAAAATGAGCAAGCTAGTGGTTATTGGTTATTTCTAAATAGTATTAAAGATATTTGGATAAAAGATAATTGGATCGTTGCCTTTAATCAGAGCCAATACCAGACGATTCCAATCGTTATCAGTGGGATTGAAAAGTTAGGGCGTGTAGACAAGTTAGCTAAGCGCTTACGCCGTGCTTGGGTCTATTATGTACCGTTCGTATTCTTGCAAGATGGCGAAGCTTATAGCTCAATGCTAAAGCCATCCTTGTGGTTATTGGGCGAAAAAACGCCTGATAGCAGTCACCATCTACCGGTATTACAGCCGTTAATACAACAGGCTCGCGCTTATCATCATGCCGATATTGCTACTATTGAATTTGCGCGTAGTAGTATTATGGCGATGCTTGCGACGCGCGTTAGTTTTATGAATGAGCTATCACGACTAGCGGATAGTCAGCAGGTAGATATAGGTCAAGTCAGCCGTATCATGGGACTCGATGCGCGAGTAGGTAGTAGTTACTTGCAGGCAGGTTGGGGCTTTGGTGGTAATACCTTGCCAACCGAGCTCAAAAAGCTACAGCAATCGGGGCAAGATAATAGTGTCAGTATGCCTTTGTTACAGTCAGTACTACATATAAATGACGATCAAAAAGAGCTGATTTTCCGTAAATTTTGGCAGTATTTTGATGGTTTTATTGATAATAAAACGGTAACGATTTGGGGCGGTAGTTACAAGTCAGGCTCTGGACGCACCACAGGTTCTGCTATTCATCCGCTGCTAGCATTGCTATGGTCTTATAATATTAAGACGCTGGTCTATAGCGATAAAGCCAAAAACTCATTGGCGAAGCATTATGGTGAGCAGCCGTTATTACAATTGCTCGATAGTCCTTACGAGCAGCTTGATGAAGCGCAAGCTATATTTATCATTAGTTTATCACCGCAGCATCAGTTAGATGTTGCACAGCTCAATCAGCAAGCCATGCCTATCTTTGATGCGCAAAACGCGTTATCACGTAAGCAAATCAGCGAATTAGTAGGGGCTTATGTGGGTATTGGCCGCACCAAATAAGCGTCAGAGTAAAATTAACAGGGCTGTTTTTTATGTATGCTATCGTTGATTATAAATAAAACAGATACATTATGTCCTAGCGCGGAACTGGTATAAATTTTCCTGGCTTGCTGTGTCTACGCTGACAGAGGCTGCGCAAAATTCATCCCAGTCCCGCTGTATCCTTTTTATACTGAACTTACTATATATCTGTTGATCAACACACCTTCTAAACTTAAGCAGGAACTGCGCCTTGTGCCGCTAACCACTGCTCAATTTCTGTCGTTTTAGCCTTTAACAACGCTTCATCACCACGACTTTCGATATTGAGTCGGATCAGTGGTTCAGTATTTGAAGCCCGCAAATTAAAACGCCAGTCGCCAAAGTCGAGACTGAGACCATCAAGCGTGGATTTACTCGGTTGCTCGCTACTGAATTTAGCTTCGATATCATTGATAATAGTCGGTGCATCGTGAGTGGTCAGATGGAAATTCAGCTCCCCTGAGCTCGGATAAGCACTGATATAACCATCGACCAACTCTGATAGACTCTTGCCGGTGATAGATAGCAGCTCAATGGTCAAAAGCCAAGGAATCATGCCACTATCACAATAAAAGAAATCACGGAAATAATGATGGGCTGACATCTCACCGCCATAAACCGCGCCTGATTCGCGCATGATTTGCTTGATAAACGAATGCCCTGACTTACTTATCACCGCTTTACCATCGTGCTCTTTAATCACGGCTTCGGTGTTATAAATCACCCGTGGATCATAAACGATTGATTCGTTTGGATATTTATTTAAAAAAGCCTGCGCGAGCATGCCAACCACGTAACTACCATCAACAAACTCACCTTGTTCATCGAATAAGAAACAACGATCAAAGTCACCGTCGAAGGCAATACCTAAATTGGCTTTATGTTCAAGCACCGCTTGCCGAGTGGACTCTCTATTCGCTAAGATCATCGGATTAGGAATACCATTAGGGAAGCTGCCATCAGGCTGATGATGAAGTTTGATGACTTCAATAGGCGCGTTAGCTTGTGCTAATTTATCAACCAATAAATCAACGACTGGTCCGGCGCTACCATTGCCCGAGTTGATTACTATGGTCAACGGTTTGAGTTTTTTTATATCAATAAAATCGATGAGATGATCTATATAGGCACTTTTATCCGTTAGCAGCTGTAGCTCGCCTTTTTGCTCAACCTTAGAGAAGTCTCCAGATTCAGCTAAAGCTTGAATTTCAGCCAGACCATCATCTGCACTAATTGGCTTTGAGTGTTCTTTCACTAGCTTTAAGCCATTATAATTAATGGGATTATGACTGGCAGTGACTTCAATGCCGCCCAATACCTGATAATGGCTAGTAGCAAAATACACCTCTTCAGTACCTGTCATACCCAAATCGATAACATCGACACCGGCATCTAAAATACCAACGATAGTGGCCTGTTTAAGCTGCTCACTTGAATGACGAATATCGCTACCGATGGCAATAGCAGGCTTTAGCTTTTTTAAATCGCTAGTGTCAGCGGAGGTGTTATATTTTTTATACAAAATCTCAGCAAAGGCGCGACCAATACGATAAGCAATCGCTTCATCTAAATTTACGCCAAGCTCACCGCGAATATCGTAGGCTTTAAAAGAGTTTATGGTGATAGGGCTAAGTTTAGTGGCAGGCTGGTAGCTAGTACTATTAACGATAGACATAAAACATACATTCCTAAGCTTAAAGGTAGAGAGCATTATTATTGAATTAGTATTCAATGATACACTAACTCATAAACGGCTATAAGCTATTACCGTTAAATGATAAAAAACAAGAGTGACCATTGTTATGACTACCCACAATAATAATTTGCAAATCGCAGAGCAAGAATCAGTTGTGCTACCTAAAGCTGTACAAGGCACACCCGATGCCACTGGTGAAATGAGCGATTTGTTAGCCTTGATGGCGCGATTACGTGCTGATTGTCCTTGGGATCAAAAGCAGACTAATCATAGCTTAATCCCTTATGCTATCGAAGAAGCTTATGAGTTAGGGGAAGCAGTACAGACTGACGATGATGAAGATATCAAAGGCGAGCTTGGTGATGTGTTATTGCAAGTCATTTTTCATTGTCAGCTCTATGCTGAGCAAGGACGTTTCGGTCTTAGCGATGTTATTACTACCTTGCAACAGAAGCTGATTCGTCGTCACCCGCATGTATTTGAAGTAGAAAATCTCAAAGATGAGACCGCGGTAAAAGAGCGTTGGGATGAGATAAAAGCTGAGGAACGTCAAGCGGATGAGGCTAGAGGTAAACCGCGCCGACGTTTAGACGCTACTAAAGCCGGTAGTGCCTTGATGCAAGCGCAATCGGTACAAAAACAAGCGTCAAAGCTAGGCTTTGATTGGGAAGAAGTAGCAGGAGCTTTTGAGAAGTTAGAAGAAGAGATCGGTGAATTAAAGGCTGAGATTACTGATAAGCCAAAGGCTGAGATAAAAGCTAATATTAGCGATATTGAGAAAGAATTAGGCGATTGCCTGTTTGCCTTGGTAAATGTGGCGCGTAAGCTTAATCTAGATGCGGAAGCTGCAACACTGACTTGTGTACACAAATTTAAAACGCGCTTTGCTTATATTGAAGATCAACTGCAAGCTATTGGCAAGCAGTTAGAGGATAGTGATATTACGGAGATGGATGCATTATGGGAGGCCGCCAAACAGCATGAACGCCAATAATAGAGCGGGTAACAGTGGCTTATGGCTAAGAAGTGGTGTTGGCTTATTATTTTTAATATGCGCGATTATTCTTATATCTATCATGGCTACTAGCGTACAAGCGGCACCTTGTTTTGATAATCCAAAAAGCGCTTATAATTATTTATTAGCACAAGAAAAATCTGAGAACCAAGCACGAGATCAAGCCACGGTAAATATTAATCGCGCGGCTGAGGGCGAGTTGGTTTCTTTAAATGGCATTGGCAGTAGTAAAGCGCAAGAAATCATTCTTTATCGTGAAATGTTTGGCGACTTTAAAAGTGTTGATGAGTTGGCAAAAGTAAAAGGTATCGGTGCAAAAACCATTGAGAAAAATCGAGCGCGAATGCGTGTGCAAAATTAGTTTTTACGATACTTTTTAGCCTCACTTATTATTGAACAACTGATATTGGCTACTATAACTAATAGTGTGGCTAGTTTTTTAACAAATAGCGGGTAAGTAAATGTCATAATGCAGCAATCAAGCCCAAAATTTGTTAAACTAACAGATACATCCGCCTGAAAAACGCTGTGTTTATCAGGGGTGGTTAAGAATACTGGCGAGGAGTAGATGCATGGCCGAGCGTGCCGCCAAGCAGTTAGAACTGAATAAATCTGAATTACCCAATTCCATTACTGAAGTTATTGCCACTTTATCTCGAGCTGGGTTTGAAGCCTATATCGTTGGTGGCGGGGTGCGTGATACCTTATTAGGTTTGCAGCCCAAAGACTTTGATGCGGTTACTGATGCCAAGCCTCATGAGATCAAGGACGTATTTGGTAAACGTTGTCGTATCATTGGTCGCCGTTTTCAATTGGCGCATGTCTACTCTGGTCGTGAACTTATTGAAGTTGCCACCTTCCGTGGGCCGCCAACTAGCAGTGGCACCACCAATCAAGACGGTATGATCCTGCGTGACAATGTCTGGGGCGATATCAAACAAGATTTTGCTCGTCGTGATTTTTCTATCAATGCGCTCTATTATCAACCGCTTAAAGGTGTGGTTCATGACTTCTGTGGTGCTTTGGATGATATCCGCAATAAGACCATTCGTCTGTTAGGCCATGCGCCAGTTCGTGTCGAAGAAGATCCGGTGCGCTTACTGCGTGCTTTGCGTTTTAAGGCTAAGCTTGGTTTCGAGTTTGATGACGAGTTAGCTGACCAATTCCATGATAATAATTGGGCGCTCCTTGAGCAAATATCACCGCATCGTCTCTATGATGAGACACAAAAGATGTTCACCGGTGGTTATTTAGTGCCACTATTGCCACTATTATTTGAGTCTGGCGCTATCGATAGCCTTATCATTTATCCGCCGTCTGAGCCAAGTCCTTTAGTACAACAAGTCGCTGTAAATACCGATAAGCGTATCGCGGCTGGCAAAAGTATTAACCCTGCCTTTTTCTATGCGGCATTATTGTGGGAAAACTATCTGCATCAGTTGGAGAAGGCAAAAAATCGCAATATGCCTTTTGCCGAAGCACAGTTGCATGCGGCCAGTAAGGTAATTGATCGTCAACGTATCAAGACCGCTATTCCTAAGTTTGCCGAACAGTTTATCCGTGATATTTGGCTATTGCAGCCTAAACTTGCGGCTCCGCGTAATAAGCAGATCGAGCAATTAGCTGAGCATCCGCGTTTCCGTGCCGGTTTTGACTTCTTGTTATTACGTGAGCAGTGTGGTGATAGCGATCATCCATTATCGGAATCTACTAATGGCATGGGTGATTGGTGGCAGACTTATCAGACTTTATCTGAAAGTGAGCAGCAACAAGCGATAGCTGATTTTGATGAAAATATCCGTCGCGGTGCTTATAAGCAAGGGCAACGCGGACGTGGTCGTAATCGTCAGAAAAATCAGGCTAACAGCAATCAACAAAAAGATAGTCAGCCAAAAGACAATAAGCAAGCTAGCAATTCTGACCAAGTTAATGTCAGCCAAAGCAGTGTTAATCAAGCCGCTAATGACGCGAAAAATGTACCCTCGCGTCGCCGTCGCCGTAACTCTGACAAGGCCTCTAGCGCTTCTAATAATCAACAAGCGACTAGCGCTGAACAAGCAACGCAGGATAGTCAAGAGCTTGAGCAATTACAGCAGCTATCCTTAGCAGCCACTAAGCAATCGCCCAAGAAACCAGCAGCGCCAAAGCCACTATTTGTGATCGAGCATGAAAAAGTAGTGCCACCGCTCAAAAAGCAATTGGATGGCGGCGATAACGGTAAAGCGACTATTAATAAAACCGCTACTGGTAAAGTGGCTAAGTCGAATAGTCGTAAGGTCTCTGCTAGTAACAAAGCAGCTGTTGATAACCAGGCAGCGGAGACTCAAGCCGCAACTAAGTCTGACAATCAACAGAGTGCTAGTGCTA
>CBETCF010000067.1:0-10574 GCA_965534785.1 uncultured Psychrobacter sp. | reverse complement strand
GTAATCAAGTCGCTAGTGGTCTTTATCAAGCAGTTAAAGAACGCTTGCCTGATACCGTTAAGCTGAAAGCAATTAGTAAATCGGTAGTCCCGCAAGTTGCTAATGAGCACAAAGAGTTCGTTGATGAACCAGCTAAACTACCTATTGATAACGGTTTGTCGGCAGGTACTACTCAGCCTATGCTAGCTAAAAATGATAAAAATAGCTTAGCCGAAACTAGTACTCGTGAAGCTAATGCTGATATCGTTAATAGAGCTGATAAGCAGCCGACAAGCACGCGAAAGATAATTCCTAAGCAGACTAATAAAACAACTCAACCTACATCTGAGCTGTTTACTAAGCTGTTAACTGAATTGGCTGAGATTGAAGTCACGCAAAGTAGTGGAGTGGAGGAGTATCAGCAAGCTTGCAAAATCCTTGATCAGTTTGAGCGCCATATTGCTAGACAAGCTAAGCCACGCGAGCAAGTTAAGTTTTCTGAGACTCATCAAGCGGCTCGCCAGCAAGCCTTGATGTTATTGACTGCTTCCGCTAATAAAGGCAACACCTCAGCGCTGTTACGCTTGGCTATGTATCAATGGTTAGGCGAAGGTTTAGCAGCTAATGACTCCAGTGCTATGACTAGTAATATAACCAACTCTAAAACTAGTGCTGAGGTTGATAAACTATCGAAACCGGCAGGACTGACTTTAGTAGAGCAAGCCGCTACCGCCAAAGACAGTCGTGCTCAGCGTTTACTTAGTAGACTCTATTATCAAGGAGTAGGCGTAGAGCAAGATATGGCGATGGGTAAGTATTGGCTAGAGCAAGCCGCTGATAATGGCCATCCAGAAGCCATAACTATCAATAAGCAGTGGCAGCAAGCGCAATTATTGATAGAGACGCAAAGGCAAGAACAGCATAGCTTTAAGCGTTATCAGTGGCTTATCGGTATTATTTTGATAGCCGCTATATTGCTAATTATTTTTGTCTAAATTGGGTTTATTTAATTAGACTCAGTACTAGTCCTAAACATCGCACTGTTATTTACGCTAAAATGATCCTCTTTTTTATCCTAAATTAACCTTTAAACTGAACTTTCGATGCCATCTTCCTCTATGCTGCCACCTAAACCTCCAAACGACTCTGAGCCTTTGCCTACCATGACTGAAACCTCTGCTAAGCCACAGCTATTGTCGATACGTACCCCGTTAAGTCCGCCTTGGTATTACCGAGGGGCTATTGCTGTACTTAAGCCTTTATACCGAATGCAAGTTTGGCAGCGCTCGCACAAGCGTGATAATTATCAGCAAGAAGTCGAACAACGCTTTGGTAAGTATTATCCAACGCCGCCAAAATCGCCGACCATAGCGGCTAAGCAAGCGCAAAAAGTCATTTGGTGCCATGCGGTGTCTCTAGGGGAGACTAATACTATCGCGCCCTTATTAGATGCGCTAATGGCAAAAGGTTACGCTATTTGGTTGACCAATACTACGCAAACGGGCTTTGCTCGCGCCAAAACGCGCTTTGCTGACGACATCGCTCAAGGTCGTCTAAGTCATAGTTACGTACCAGTGGATAGCCCTAGAGTTATTGATAGTTTTCTAACCCATGTGCAACCAGTTGCTGCATTATTCGTAGAGACGGAGTTGTGGGCCACTATTTTGAGCACCTTGTCTGAGCGGCGTATTCCTAGTGTTTTGGTTAATGGGCGCCTATCCGCATCTTCTTTTAACAACTATCAAAAAATTGGCGCGGTAAGCGCGAGTATGATGCAGAATTTGACGTTAATAATCGCGCAAGATAAACCTTCTGCACAGCGCTTTCGTCAACTTGGTGCGTATAGTACCCAGATTCGCGTGGCAGGCTCGCTGAAATGGGTCATTAATACTCCGCAATTGAAGTCTGCAAATAAAGATACGTCCACTGAGAACTCTGAATCCCATATCTCCTCTGACGCATCAACCACTGGTTCTTCTAATAATTTTTCTGAGTCCCTTTATCCACAAATAAATCGACCGATATGGGTAGCCGCTAGCACTCATGACGGTGAAGAGAGCATAGCGTTATCTTGGCAACAGCAATTGCTATCCAACTCTAAGCTTGCTAATACTTTGCTAATTATCGTGCCTCGACATCCTGAGCGTTTCGATGAGATAGCTGATTTAATTCAAGCAAGTGGATTAACAATGGCAAGGCGTAGTTTGGACGAGCCTATTACCGCGCAAACGCAAGTTTATTTGGCGGATAGTATGGGCGAGTTGATGCGTTGGTATGAGCAAGCCGATGTAGCTTTAGTAGGTGGCTCTTTGGTTGATATTGGCGGACATAATCCGGTGGAGCCAGCCAGTGTCGCTACGCCTATAGTGATGGGGACTTATACCGAGTCCTGTCAAAGTGTGGTAGACAAGTTGGCAGAAGTGGGCGCTCTTTATCAGCCCAATAATGAGTTCTATCAGTCTATTAGCGATAGTTCGCAGCTTGTCGATAGCTTAAAAAACCCTAGCTCAACAACACCGACCTCAGAAAACCCAACTTCAAAATCTCACACCTTTACTGATGATGAGCTTATTTATCAGCAGCTAGCGTTTTGGTTGAGTCATCCAGCAGCCGCTAAGTCGGCAGGATTAGCCGCCGCGCAATTGACTGCTGACCAGCAATTGGTGCTGCATCGTCAATTAGCAATGATAGAAGAGGTCGTTGAGCAAGCTGCCAGTGGTGCGCTTTATGAATAGCATTTTATTACCATCAGCTAATTTTACAGGCTCTTTTGCACAAGTTAATTCATCCGAACAAATAGCTCATATCGATAAGGTGTTAGCTCTACAAGTAGGCGATAGTCTAAAAATAGGCCAGATAGGGGGCAATCTTGGAAACGCCACTATTGACAAGATAACGCCTGAATCTATTGAGCTACGTGAGGTGCAGCTAGATATTGCCCCGCCTAGCAAGTTAGATATTACAGTGATATTAGCCTTACCACGACCGAAAGTGTTACGCCGTTTGATTATGGATATGACCGCGCTTGGCGTGCGTGATATCGTACTAATAAATAGCTATCGCACGCAAAAAAGCTATTGGCAGAGTCCGATGCTGGCGCGTCTTGATGAGTTTGTTTTAGCAGGGTTGCAGCAAGGCGTCGATACTATAGTGCCAAAAATTACTTTAGAGAAACGTTTTAAACCTTTCGTTGAGGATAAGTTGGCAGCTCTACTAGCAGATAAGGGTGGTCAAGGAATAGTCGCTCATCCTTATAGCGCGCTATCTTTATCGGCATATTTACAGCAAGCGGCCGTTGATGCGGCTCTACCGCAAGTGGTGTGTATTGGAGCGGAAGGAGGCTGGATTGACTATGAGATTGAGTTATTGGCGGAACAGGGCTGCCAAGCGGTCAATATAGGCTCGAGAATATTGCGTACTGAAGCGGCGGTTAATGTCATTATTGGGCAGTGGCTTTTACAGCATTAACCTAGTTAATAGCAGTAGAGCTATAGAGCGTTTAGCACATTATTCAAGGTATAGGAATGAATCGCATAAAGTTATTGATAATTACTCTCATTTCTATTAGTATGTGTTTTTAGTTTCTAAGCGTTTTATTTGCTCTTTAATCCCAACTATAACTAAGTTATTTATCACTTTATATCGGAGAAAGCCATGTCGTTGCAAGCGCTTAGCGCCCCATTTGCAGTAAGTCAGCCTATCAAAGCTACTTTGTCTGTTGCTGTATTTAGCATGATGTTAGGTCTAGTCGGTTGTAATAAAGCTGAAACGCCTGAGCAAACTACGGAAGGCGAGACGCCAGCTAGCGAAACTGAAACGACAACTGCCGCTGCTGATAGCGATCAAGTGGTAACGATTTATTCTTCACGTAATGAGCAGCTTATCAAGCCGCTATTGGATAAATATACCGAAGCGACTGGTGTAAAAGTAGAATTAGTGACTGATAAAGCGGGTCCACTAATGGAGCGCTTAAAAGCGGAAGGCGATAATACTCCAGCTGATATGCTATTGACTGTCGATGCCGGTAATTTATGGCAAGCGGCTGAGCAAGGTCTATTACAGCCAGTAGCTTCAGAAACCTTAAGCGCTAATGTCCCTGCTAAGTATCGTGATCCAAACGGTCAGTGGACTGGTCTATCGCTACGGGCTCGTACCATCATGTATGATCCAAGTAAAGTCGATGCGTCAGAGTTGTCTACCTATGCTGATTTGGCTGATCCTAAGTGGAAAGGTAAGCTTTGTTTACGTACCTCAAACGCGGTCTATAACCAATCTTTGATCGCTAGTATGATCGAAAACTTGGGTGAAGAAAAGACCGAGCAAGTGGTTCGCGGTTGGGTCGATAATTTAGCCACTGATGTGTTCAGCAATGATACTAGTATGCTCGAGGCCATTGCCGCTGGTCAGTGTCAAGTAGGACTGTCTAATAGCTACTACTATGGTCGCATCTTAGATGAAAAACCTGACTTCCCAGTGCAGATATTTTGGGCTAACCAAGACACTACCGGCACTCATGTCAACATATCAGGTGCTGGCGTAGTAACCGGTTCTGATAATCCAGATGGCGCCCTGAAGTTAATGGAGTGGTTATCTTCTGACGAAGCACAAGGAATCTATGCAAGCTCTGACAAAGAGTTTCCGGTAAAAGAAGGCGTCGATGAATCAGAGATGCTCAGATCATGGGGCGAATTCAAAAGAGATGAGATCAGCGTGCAAAAATTTGGCTCGCTGCAATCCCAAGCTATTCAGCTCATGGATAAAGCTGGTTATAAGTAGGGGCTTATTATAGTTAGTTAATTTTGAAAGGGTTATAGCAAGGCTGATGGAAATTTTTGCCGCCTCTTTCTGCGTAGGCACAGCACGCCAGAAAATTTTATCAGCCTTGCGAGTAGAAAAGAACAGGACTCTTTAATTCAATAACGACTATAGCTAGAATAAATAGGATAGCTATGAAGAGTACGAGATGGTAGTAATGTTATGATCACTATACCAAAAGCGTCTAATCAGCAAGACGATATCGCCGATACAGACCTTATAGTCCGTAAGGATCGTACCTTTATCAAGCGTGTTTTATCGAAATCAGTCTTAGGACTGATTTCGTTGTTTATGCTGATACCGATTTTGATTGTCCTATTATCATGGACACAGCCGATGGCTGATATTTGGTCACATATGGGCGAATATGTCCTGCCACAAGTACTTAAAAACACCGCTATTTTACTAGCGATGGTGACGGTCATTGCTGGTAGCGTAGGCACTTCGCTCGCTTGGGTTACCAGTATGTACCGCTTCCCAGGACAGCGGTTTTTTTCGTGGGCATTGATGTTACCGTTAGCTATGCCTGCTTATGTACTGGCTTTTGTGACCGTTGGTATCGTTGATTTTAGTGGGCCATTACAGACCAATTTGCGCGAGTTAGGTATTAGCGCTGCTATTCCTTCCGTGCGTAATGTCTGGGGCGCAGGCTTAGTATTATCCTTAGCCTTTTATCCCTACGTTTATTTATTGGCTAGACAAGCTTTTTTGTCTCAAGGTCATCGCGCTATCGAAGCAGGACAGATGCTCGGCCTCAGTCGCAGTCGAGTATTTTTTCGTTTAGCGCTACCACAAGCATTGCCTTGGATTATTGGTGGCTTATTGCTAGCTAGTATGGAGACTTTAGCGGATTTTGGCGCCGTCTCAGTATTCAATGTTGATACTTTCACTACCGCTATTTATAAGGCTTGGTTTGGCTTTTTTAGCTTAACCACGGCAGCTCAGCTAGCCGCATTACTCATCGGCGTAGTGTTTATCGTAGTATTGTTCGAGCAATACTGGCAAGCGCGGCGTGGCAACGATGTTACCCAAGGCAGCCGTCAGCGTTTGAGTAGTAGCCTACCTGCTAAATGGGCCATGACGCTATTATGTACTACAGTGTTTTTACTCGCTTTTTTAGTGCCGTTTATACAGCTGTTGTACTGGACGGCGATGAACTATCAGCAAGATTTTGATGCGCGTTATATTGATTTTGTCACTAACAGCTTGCTGATTGCCAGTATGACTACCTTATTAATTGCCTTTTTGGCCATTATCATCGCTTGGGTTAAGCGTCATTACACTGACAAAACTACTAAACTGATGACTACGCTTGCCAATTTAGGTTATGTAGTACCAGGCACAGTATTGGCGGTTGGGGTGTTTATTCCTATTGCTTGGCTTGATAACCAAATGATAGCTTTTGGTATCACCTCAAAACAGGTACTGTCAGGCAGTGTTATTGTGATGTTATTAGCCTTATCCACGCGTTTTATGACGGTGAGTTTCCAACCTATTGATCGGCAATTGCAGCGACTAACCGTTAATCAAGAAGCGGCGGCTGAACTGCTTAGTGACAGTCCCTTTCAGCGTTGGCGTCAAGTGGTTTTACCGGTGCTTAGTCCTGGGGTGCTGACAGCCTTGTTAATGGGCTTTGTGGAAGTCATGAAAGAGATGCCTATTACTTTAATGACACGCCGGCAAGGCTGGGATACGCTAGCAGTACGCGTGTTTGAAATGACTAGTGAAGGCATGTGGGCGAGAGCAGCACTACCTAGCTTATTAATAGTGTTGGTAGGGCTGATACCCGTATGGATACTGCTGCGTCAGAGCGAAAAGTATAGCTAGTAGCTAAAGCATAAGGGTTAGCGGTTTTAAAATAGTTATTAGTTTTTGAACATTAGCGACTTTAAATAGGGTTAGCTGCCCCTTATATCGTCTATACAGCGTTGCTATATCGCTTCTATACTGAACGGACTATAGCCTTTTTTTATTGCTACTATCCTCTTACTGTTAACCGCCGTTAGTATTAATTATCAACAGCTTACGAGTAATTTATATGTATTCCAACTTGACCAATGATGCTTTGAGTGAAGAGGATAGCGGTCAAAAACAGCTATCTTCAAGAGTGATTAGCTTACAATCTGCAAAGCCTCTTGATCCGAAGCTCGTCAAGGCTAAAGCGAGGCTGGAAGCGATTAAAAAATCATCCCTAGTAAAGGTCGAGACTATGCAAAGCTCTGAATCTATTGAACAGTTGCGCATTGATAATGAGAGCGATGAAAATAATCAAAACCGAGAGTTGAGCCCTAACGATGAGGCTTTCCTAAAAGTAGAAGATCTGGTAGTGGGTTACGACGATATCACTATCGTTGACGGCCTATCACTGAGTTTGCAACAAGGTGAAATTGGTTGTTTCTTGGGTTATAGCGGTTGTGGGAAAACTACCGCACTAAGAGCTATTGCTGGTCTTGAACCTACTCGCCAAGGTAAAATTGAGCTAAATAACCATCTTTTAACCGAGCAAAGCCAACGTCAGTCTTTTGCTATAGCTCCTGCCAAACGCGGTATGGGCATGGTATTTCAAGATTACGCTCTATTTGGGCATTTAAGTGTGGCCAAAAACATCGCTTTTGGTCTAAATAAGTGGTCAGCGGCTGATAAAAAAGCACGCGTAGCTGAGATGTTAGAGTTAGTGGGCTTAAGCGAGCATGCTAGTAAGCGCCCAGCAGAGCTATCGGGTGGGCAGCAGCAACGCGTGGCTTTAGCTCGGGCATTAGCTCCTAAACCTAAGCTGTTATTACTCGATGAGCCATTCTCTAACCTCGATGTGGTACTGCGCGAGTCATTGGCGATGAGCGTTCGTGATATTCTAAAACGTACCAATACCACTGCTATTTTGGTCACTCATGATCAAAACGAAGCCTTTGCCTTGGCGGATAAAGTAGGGGTCATGCATAAAGGTAAGCTGGTGCAATGGGCGACGCCTGACGAGTTATATCATCAGCCTATCAGTCCATTTGTCGCTGAATTCGTTGGTGAAGGCGCTATGATAGATGGCATTATTAAAGAAGGTCATGTTGAGACCGCGCTTGGCGACATTTATCGGCGGATGGAAGTCTATGATGCCTCAGGTCAGCCGCAATATTGCGAGTATGACTATCCGAATGGCACACCTATCAAAGTATTAGTCCGTCCTGACGATATCATCCATGATGATGAGAGCGAGCAGACAGCATTGGTGATTGGACGGGTGTTTCGCGGAGCCAATTATCTATACCGCTTGCAGCTCGATAATGGCCAAACGGTGTTGTCATTAGTCGCCAGTCATCATAACCATGAGATCGGCACCCATATCGGTATTTTGCCTTTACTAGAGCATGTAGTAGTGTTTGATGAAAAAGAAGTGAACGCCACCACTTGGTCAGAATACGACAGAATGTAAGCATTTAGATTGGATGAACTATAAGCCAAGCTAACGATTAGTAGTCGCTAAAATATGTAAATAGCGCCCCAGCCATTTATAAGGCTCTAATTGGGAATAACGTAGCTCCATTCTTATCACCGCCTCTGGGTCATTATGACCGCCACGTTTGAGCGGTGAATAATCATGAAAGACTCGCAGACCACTAGTTAATACGGTTTGATAATTATGCTGCTGCAACCAAGCTTCCACTTCTTGTCTTGCGACTGGGTGATTGGGCGTTAAGCTCTTTTTATTATCCGCAGCATAATTCCCTTCGAGTAAGCTATCTAATAAATTGAAATTACCCATAATCAGATTACGATAATCAAAGCTTGCTGGATTATAAAAGCATAGCGATAACGCCCCATTAGCATGCAGATGCGCATCAAAAAAATCCATCACTTCAGCCGGTTTTGCTAACCACTCTAGCAAGGCATGGCAGAGTATCAGATCAAATTTACCAAGACTGTCTTTTATAGAGCTATCTTCAATAGGACTGTCGTTTGTAAAACAACCTCCTACAAAAATTTTTCTAGCAAATTCAGCCGGTAGCTGTTGATAAGGGCAGACGAGCCATTTGATATTAAGCTGGGTATTATTATCGGTTTCAATAGCTGCCGCATGAGCCTGCGCTTTATCTAGCATAGCGGCAGAGATATCATTTATTACTAGCTTATGACCTTGCGCTGCTAGCTCTATGGCAATTTGCGCTAGTCCTGCACCGACATCCAAAATACGTAGCGGACGCTGTAAGGTTGCACTAAGCTGTGCCACATAATCAAAAATATCCCGGCGCAATACCGCTAATCTGATATCACCTTTGAGACCGCCATAGACCTTTTTTTCAAAATGGTCAGCAATCGACTCAAAGCTACGATCGCTACGCACTTCTGTCAGTTGAGCTTCTTCAGGGTTTAGATTGTTTTCTGTCATAAAAGAGCATTCTTCATTATTAAATTTACTATCGTTTCGGTACTTAAATTCAATATACTCTGCACGCTAGCGACGGCGTTTGAGTACCCATTTGAAGACCAGTTTGGATAAAATAATAATGACGAAGACCACAATGACAAAGACCCAAATACCAGTACCTTGTAAGTTTTCTTGATAAGCTTGCGCAAGATAAGCAGATAACCCCATTGCCACTAATAGCGAGCCCCAACGCACATAAGGCAACGCACGATTATTATGGTTAGGGAAGTTAAGCGCGTAATCACTAGAAAAGCTGTACAGCACCATTGCCAAAATCCAAACGATTGCTAGAACGATATCCATAATAAATAATTGCCCATATACGTAAATAGTGGTTTTTTCAAATGCTCGAAATCAATTAAGTGCATGTCTCAATGATGGTCATGAGCTGCTTAAGCGTTAGTGTAGCGACTAAGATTATTTTGTCTAGAGTTATATTTATAGTCTTCTAGCAAATATATTTTAGCATCAGCTATTGGTGAACTCACTGACAAACACTTTTTCAAGGTTTTTTCAGCAAAAATAATGGTTTGAAAGTTGCCATTTTTTCTGTTTACTATCCGGTCATGATTTTTTTTAAATCGATTGTTTATTAAAGTAATAATAAGTCAAATTTGTCAATAAAATAATGAGTGGGCTAGTAGTCTGTTTTGCTTGATTTTATTAGCATGTAGATGCCCCTAACACCGCAAATTTGTGCTAAAATAGTCCTCTTTATTTACTAATAAAACTATCGTCATTTTCCCAGTATTTTTCATGCTTTATGGTGTTGCTTTGCCTGTCAGTTTTTGACTATTTATCAAACCTTGATTAGCTCGTTAAGCTATCTATAAAGCCTGCAAAATTAATAAAGCGGATATGAATGAAGGAGTGTATATGAGCGAGTCGGTCAGTCCTATTGGCATTGTAGATGAATTAAAGCAGTCCTATTTGGATTATGCGATGAGCGTGATTGTCTCGCGCGCGCTACCTGATGTCCGTGATGGCTTCAAGCCAGTCCATCGCCGGGTCATGTACGCTATGCATGTGCTCTCTAATGACTATAATAAAGCCTACAAAAAGTCGGCGCGTGTGGTCGGTGATGTCATCGGTAAATACCATCCACATGGCGATAGTGCGGTCTATGACGCTATTGTACGTATGGCGCAGGACTTTAGTTTGCGTTATCCGATGGTCGATGGTCAAGGTAACTTTGGCTCGATTGACGATGATCCACCAGCCGCGATGCGTTATACCGAAGTACGTATGACTAAGCTGACCCATCAGATGCTTGCTGACTTGGACAAAGACACTGTCGATTGGGAAGATAACTACGACGGCTCTGAGCGTATGCCTAGTGTCTTGCCAGCCCGTGTGCCCAACC
>CBETCF010000066.1:0-10586 GCA_965534785.1 uncultured Psychrobacter sp. | reverse complement strand
TTTCAGACAACTGAGATTTTATATGTTCTAGCTGACTTAAAACATTCTCAAGGCACTATAAAACTCGATAAGTTAATTAATTGTGCGTGAAGGCTTATATTTAGCAAGCATTTACGCTTACTACCTTGATTAAGAAGGTGAGTTTGTTTACGATGACAGCCTTAATAATTAATATTAGGCTCCCATGATTGATGCTAATGACATTCCAAGTAGTCAGCTGATACTCTATGCTGATGATGGCTACGATAGTCATGTTGTCCGTCTGTTATTGGAAGAGAAGAAGCTAGAGTACTATTTATCGCGCTTGCACTCTGAGCGTCCTGAGGATCTCACTGAGCTCAACCCTTATCACACTTTGCCAGTATTGCAGCAGCGTGAAATTGCACTATATGAGATTAACGTGATTTTTGAGTATTTAGAAGAGCGTTATCACACCAATAAGCTGCTACCAGAAACGCCACAAGAGCGCGCGCAATTTCGGCAATTGGCTTGGCGTATTCAGCGCGATTGGCTAGCCTTAGGAAGACGTCTGCTGACCCATCCTGACAGTTTCAATAAAGCGCAGGCCGCCTTAGCCAAAAAACAATTGGCAGATTCGCTGATTACTATATCACCACTATTCGCGCACAAATCTTATTTTATGAGCGATGACTTCGGTTGGTGTGATGTATTATTAGCGCCGTTATTATGGCGGTTAGAAGAGATGGAGATTGAGCTACCACGCGCTATCAGTCGTCCTCTGTTCGATTATAAAGAAAGGCTATTTGAGCGTAAAAGCTTTAAAGCCAGTGTTCGCTAAGCGGATAAACTTTAGATTTAAACTACCTTCTAAAATGATATGAGAAAAATTAGTAGAGGAATAAAAAATGAGTGATACCCCCGCAGCCACTACCCCGACTCGGCCTTATATGGTACGTGCTATCTACCAATGGATAGAAGACAACGAACTGACGCCATACTTGATGGTCGATGCCACTGCCGACAATGTGCAAATCCCTGTTGAACATGTGCAAGATGGCCGTATTGTCCTCAATATCGCCAGTCGCGCTACTGGCAACATGAGTATGGAGAATGACTATATTAACTTCAGTGCTCGCTTTGGCGGCGTCTCGCAAGAGATTTGGGTACCTCTCAAAGCAGTATTAGGTATTTATGCTAAAGAGAACCAGCAAGGAATGTTCTTTGATCCCAATGAATACGATAATTACGATCCTGAAGAGGATAGTGGCACTCCATCAGCTAAGCCAAAAGCCCCTGCTGCTGCTAGACCAAAGCGCGATAATAAAGCGGGTCTTAAAGTGTTGAAGTAAAAAGTTAAAACGAAATTTATTCAGTAAAAAGCGGAGCCTAATATATTAGGCTCCGCTTTTTATTGTCTGTTGTAACTGCTTATAACTCTGAGGCTATAACTAGGTTCTTGGCAAAGTCACACCGCGCTGACCCTGATATTTACCACCACGATCTTTGTAGCTGGTCTCACAGACGTCATCTGCATCGCTTTGGAAAAACAACATTTGTGCCACGCCTTCACCTGCATAGATACGCGCCGGCAGATTAGTCGTGTTACTGAATTCTAGGGTGACATGCCCTTCCCACTCAGGCTCTAAAGGCGTGACGTTAACAATAATACCGCAACGTGCGTAAGTCGATTTACCTAAGCAGATAGTCAAGACATCGCGCGGAATGCGAAAGTATTCAACGGTACGTGCTAATGCAAAAGAGTTTGGCGGAATAATACATTCATCACCAACGATATCAATAAAGCTCTTCTCATCGAAGTTTTTGGGATCGACAACGACTGAATGCACATTGGTAAAAACTTTGAACTCAGGAGCACAGCGCACATCGTAACCGTAGCTAGAAGTACCATAACTGATTAGACGCTCGCCCTCGTCATTAAAGCGTACTTGACCGGCCTCGAATGGCTCAATCATGCCATGGTTTTGGGCTTGCTCACGAATCCAACGATCGGACTTAATAGACATTGTTATCCCTTAGCTTATTTACTAAAATATTTGATAGCGGTGATTATACGCAGTTGCAGGGTTAATTTATAGGCTTGATCGTAGATAAAACTATTAGACAGAATCAATTCAATTTTATTTGTTGCTTACCACTTAGCAAAATGATCTTCTGCCAGTCCTAATACTTTATCCAAACGGATCACTTGCTCACCTAAACGTATCTCACCGCTGTATTCCCCTACCCATTGCTCAAAAATACTAGCTACTACGCCGAAGTTATCAGTCTTTTTATAGACTTTGATCGGAGTGAAGGTTAGGTCGATATCGACAGTGCTCCAACCTAGGTTTTGATGATAAATGTGCCAACTATTCTGCGCTGCAGCAGCCAAATCTTTGCGCACAAAGAGTACTGGTGGCAGATAATAAATCTCTCCATCAAGCCAGCAAGCATTTTCGCTAGCCCCCGTCTCATTGACACCCATCGATAAGTTCAAAGTGAAATGACGACCATCGGCTAAATAGCTATTGATACAAGTCCAAAACCAGTTGGTCTCATGGCGCATGTAGCCGAGCGTCCAATCTAAATTGGCGCTGCTAGTTTCGGTAAATGTAATCTGTTGCTCGGCGCTGTTAGCAGCCATCTCTGAGTCAGCTTTGATAATCAGCTCACCTGCAATTTCAGTAAGCGGTTCTTTTTGAGTAAAAGTCCAACCCCGCCTACCTGTCGGTGTGCAAATAGCTAATGGCTGAGAGTTGCGAGTTAAGCTAGCGGCTAACTTCAAATATTGACTATCAAGATCAACGTTTATCTTTGCCGGTTCAAAGTCTAAAGTTAAACTTAGCTTAGCGTGAGAAAAGCTCATTTGCCCCTTATAATGATCGCCTACAAAACTGGCGTTATGGGTCAAAGGTTGTAGCGCCTCGCAAACTTCCATTTGCTGAGTGCTTTCGTTATAGAGATAAACAAAAGCACTGCTAGCAAGCTTAATCGTCGCTAAAGCTAAGCAAATCCGATAGGGTGGCTCAATGATCTGAATAAAACAGAACTGATTGGCCTTTATATCTTTGCGCCAGTTTGATAACGGCTTTTGCGAGATAAGCGGACTGTAATAATCGAGATAATTAATCTGCTGCACTTGCGCAAAGACGCCAAATTGTGGCTGAGCGTCTATAACTAGCTTGTCAATTAGGGGTAAGCTAGAATAATTAAGACCCTTTACTATGCCCATAATTTCCTTCTTATATTATCTCTAGAAAATTCGCTTATCATCGATAGGCTTAGCAAATTTATCTATATTGGCTTCGATGTTTTTGGCAATACTAATATAATAAGGTGCAAACTCGTCATTAGCTAATACGCTAGGCTCGCCTTTATCAACTTGCGCACGAATACCACTAGCTAATGGCAACTGCCCTAATAGCGGTACTTGGTATTGCTTAGCGATACTTTCACCACCGCCAGTACCAAAAATAGCTTCGGTATGATGGCAATTACTACAAGTGTGTAGCGCCATATTCTCAACCACGCCCAATACTGGAATATTGGTCTTATTAAACATCTCAATGCCTTTTTGCGCATCAAGTAATGCAATATGCTGCGGGGTTGTGACAATAACTGCGCCAGTAACCGGAATACGCTGCGCTAAGGTTAGCTGAATATCACCAGTACCTGGTGGCATATCGATCACTAGATAATCGAGCTGTGGCCAGTTGGTCTGATTGTATAACTGCATCAGCGCACCAGTAGCTTTAGGCCCACGCCAAGCGACTGGCATATTATCACCATCGAGTAAGCTACCAATAGAGAGCATCGCTAAACCGCGCGCATTAACAGGCACGAACTGCTCGTTTTCTAATTCTGGTTTGACATCGCTAACCCCTAGCATTGCTGGCATACTAGGGCCATAGATATCAGCATCAAGTACGCCAACACGATTGCCTAATTGCTGCAAAGCTAAAGCAATATTAACGGTAGTTGTCGATTTGCCAACGCCGCCTTTTCCAGAAGCGACTACAATAATATGACGAATACGCGGATGAGCGGCAAGCGAAGACTGTGTTGGTGCCGCCTTAGTAATTGGAACTTCTGCATCTGCACTGGCGGGCTTTGAGGGAATGCTAGTATCGCTTAGTTTATTTTTGCTACTAGCCATCGCGTCGGTAGTTTTTGGCATAGCTTTTGACATAGTTTTATCCGCTGATAAGCTATCACTATCGGCTTTGATAGGTGCAGGCAAGCGCACATTCATGTGAATGGCTTTGATACCATGTACATGTAGCATTGCGCCTAGCTCTTGCTGGATGATTTCTGGGTCACTGTCATGCGGCAGGCGCAAATCCAAAGTCAGCTCATCGCCTTGTCGATCCAGACCGGTGACCATAGTCGCAATACTGGTCTCGCCGACATGATAGCCAAGGAGCACTTTATCTACCGCACTATCGCGCTGCGCTTGCTGCTTAGGCGTCTCAGGTTTGGTTTTTTTCTTCATAAAATTAAACATAATAGCCTTTATCATTTTTATAAATATCTATCGTTATTATAACGTCTTACCTACTTTATTTATAAGCAGTTAGTGTTTAGTTTCCTTAAATTTACCACGACTTGTTTAATACGCCCTAGCCTATAGCCAAAAACTTTGAAGCAATGAATAAATAGATAAGTACGCCTGAAGCATCACTTATCGAGGTTATCAAAGGCGCACTAGCCGTAGCGGGGTCAAAGCCTAGTTTATTAAGGACGAAAGGTAGACTCATACCAATCACACTACCAATCATCACCACCGAAACCATACTGAGCGCTAACACTAATGCGACTATAGCATCACCACGTATATAACCAATAACAGCGACAGCAACCGCCATGGTAGCGCCTAGCAATAAGGCGACTAAGGCTTCTCGGCCTAATAGGGAGAACCAGTCACGCATCACTACGTCACCTGTGGCTAGTGCCCTTACCATCAAAGTGGCCGACTGCGAGCCTGCGTTACCACCACTATCAACTAATAAAGGTAAGAAAAACACTAACACTAAGTTGGCTGCAATCACATCTTCAAAATTGGCAATACTAAATCCTGAAAGTAAATTACCAAATATCAATAGCACTAGCCAAAACACGCGTTTGCGATATAACACGGTGATACTAGCGTCTTTTAGACGACCCACCATAGTCGAGACACCGCCAGACTTATGAAAGTCATCAGTAGCCTCATCACTCGCCACATCCATCGCGTCATCATGAGTAACGATCCCTACTAAAGCGCCCATATCATCGATAATAGGTAAGGCGATTAGGTCGTAACGGGCTACAACTTTGGCGACATCCTCTTGATCGTCATTGACATTACAAGAGACTGGATCACTGACCATAAGATCATTAATCAGCTGCTCAGGTGAGGCCAAAATTAATACTCGTAACGATACTACCCCTTGTAACTTACGCTCCTCATCGATGACATAAGCATGATAAATAGTCTCTGCATCAGGGGCTTCTAACCGCAGTGCTTCTAGTGCTTGATGAACGGTCATCTGTGCACTCAAAGTAGCATAATCTGAAGTCATCAAGGCACCAGCAGTGCGCTCTTCGTAAGCGGCAAGGCGACGTATGTCCTCACGCTGCGCCTGCGCTAAAGCCGGTAATAAAGCATCGCGCTGCTCTTGGTTCAGGCTTTTATAGAGGTCGGTGCGTTCATCAGCAGGCATCTCGCCGACTAACTTTGCCATCTGCTCTCGCGGTAATTTGAGCGCCATAGCTACCTGCGCTTCGATATCAAAGTAAGAAAATATCGTTGAGCGATTAGGTAAACGCTCAAGTAACTGCCAAGCTAAGGTAGGATTGATAAGTGCCAAGGCATCAGCAGTGTCAATCGGACGCAGCGCTTCAACCTGATCAACTGCTTGGTCAAATCTTTGTTGTTCTATAGCGTCACTCAAGGTCAACGCAAAAGCTTCATTATGCATAGTTTTACTCCATACCACTCAAAGCGAGACATTAAGCATCACAAAAAAGCCCCTGCTATCTAGTAACAGGAGCTGCAATTAATAGAAATTAGATGCTAATAGATTAGCTTTTTATTAGCAAGTAAGGGAGTGTCAATTTAGACCTTATCTTACGCTATTAATTCATAAACCAACCATGGCTAGCGACAATAGACTGACCAGTAAAGACATTGGTTGGAAAAGCGGCCAAAAACAAGGCCAATTGCGCGATATCATCGACGGTAGTGAATTCTTTATCCACAGTATTGACTAGCATAATATCATTGACTACCGACTCTTCACTAATCTCTTTTTCAGCGGCCTGCTGCGGAATTTGCTTTTCAACTAACGGCGTCTTGACGAATCCCGGACAAATCACATGCGAGCGCACATTATGCTCAGCGCCCTCTTTCGCTAATACTCGGCAAAGACCTAATAAACCATGCTTGGCAGTAACATAAGGCGCTTTGTATAATGATGCCTCATGAGAATGCACTGATCCCATATAGATGACCGTACCGCCTTTATCGTCTTTATACATATGCTTGATGGCAGCCTGAGTGGTCAAAAATGCACCATCCAAATGGATAGCGAGCATTTTTTTCCAATCAGCAAAAGCCATTTTATCAATCGGATCGATAATTTGAATACCAGCATTGGAGACTAAGATATCGATACTGCCAAAGCTATCTACTAGCTGTTGTACCCCAGCATTTACCGCTTCCTCTGAGGTCACATCCATCTCGATAGCTAAAGCCTTACCACCAGCCTTGTTTATAGCCTCGACCGTTTGCTGTGCAGCATCTAGATTGATATCGGCGATGCCAACCGCTGCTCCTGCCTGCGCATAGGTCTCAGCAATATCACGACCGATACCACTGGCAGAGCCGGTCACTAGCGCTACTTTACCGCTTAGATCCTGTTGTAATTGCGTCGCCATAAAATATCCTTTATTTTTATTAGCTGAAGTTATCGATTAGTTATATTGATTTCGAAATAAAATCGTTAAGCTAATATTAACGTGCAACTGGTATAAATTTTCCTTGCATGCTATGTCTACGCTGACAGAGGCTGCACAACTTATATTTCAAAAAAAGCCTCCCAGTTGCACTGTATCGGTTTTAAATTTAGTTAACTATATTGAACAATCACTGAATAATAGCGACTGGCGTTTTTTCTTGTAGCTCTTCAAAACTAACGCCGTCAGCTAGCTCAACCAATTTCAATCCTTTGTCAGTAACATCTAATACCGCAAGCTCAGTAATAATACGATCGACCACGCCTTTGCCCGTCAATGGCAGCTGACATTCCGCCAATATTTTGGGATCACCGTGTTTATTGACTTGCTCCATCAATACAATCACGCGCTGAACACCTGCGACTAAATCCATCGCCCCGCCCATGCCTTTAACCATTTTTTTGGGAATCATCCAGTTAGCCAAATCGCCTTTTTCTGAGACTTCCATCGCTCCTAATATTGCCAGATTGACGTGACCTCCACGAATCATCGCAAATGACTCTGAGCTACCAAAATAGCTCGCACCTGCAGCAGCGGTAACCGTCTGCTTGCCTGCGTTAATGAGATCAGCATCAACATTATCTACCGTCGGAAACTCACCAATACCCAATAGCCCATTCTCTGACTGCAGCCAAACATCGATACCCTCTGGGATATAGTTAGCCACCAATGTTGGCAAACCAATACCGAGATTGACATAGTAGCCATCTTCTAGCTCTTGGGCGGCGCGCTGTGCCATCTGTTCTCTATTCCATGTCATGTTATTATTCCCTGTTGTTTAATTTATAGTCTTAGCTAAATACTCTCAGTTAAATAAAGTATCAGAGCCACTTAGCCAATATTTTCCATTTAGCTTGTCGATTATTAGAGTAAATTTTTAGCAAAACTGCATTAGCTTGCTGCACTGGCTTTGGTAGTGGTTTTTTCGATACGTTTTTCAGGATTAGCATTCAAGACGATACGCTGCACAAAAATACCCGGCAAGTGAATCTCATCCGCATCAAGCTCGCCAATCTCAACAATTTCTTCAACTTCAGCAATAGTAATTTTGCCTGCCATCGCACAATCTGGATTAAAATTTCGCGCGGTTTTATTAAAAATCAAATTACCGGCTTTATCTGCTTTTTGTGCTTTGATCAACGACACATCAGCGGTTAATGAGTGCTCAAGAATGTAAGTACGCCCGTCGAAGTCACGCGTTTCTTTACCTTCAGCCACTAAGGTACCGACGCCGGTTGCGGTGTAAAAGGCTGGAATCCCCGCACCTCCTGCCCGTAGCTTTTCAGCTAAAGTTCCTTGCGGGGTTAGCTCCACCTCTAACTCGCCTGCTAGGTACTGACGTTCAAACTCTTTATTCTCGCCAACATAGGATGAAATCATTTTTTTGATTTGGCGCGTTTGTAGTAGCAACCCTAAACCGAAATCATCAACACCAGCGTTATTACTAATGCAAGTTAGGTCTTTGACTTCACTATCTCTTAGCGCGGCAATTAAAGCTTCAGGAATACCACACAGACCAAAGCCGCCTATAGCAAAGGTTTGACCATCTTTAACGATATCTTTTAAAGCCTCATTGCTACTGGCATATATTTTTGATCGACTCATAACGAACTCCCTGTCTAATATTTTTAAAAAATATAACACACAATTATTTGCTTGTGTTAAGATTTATTGATTAAAACAATACAGCTTGTATCAAGATAGCTTATTTGTTATATATATGCTAATTGTTTTAAATTAAATTTTATGCGACCGCGAGTAATAACAACTCACGATCTAGTTTATGCCAAGGAGAGGCCATCATGTTTAGCACTTTTGCTATTGTTATTACCTTACTACTGTTAATGTTCTTCGCTTATCGCGGTTATTCTGTACTGATCTTAGCGCCGATTATGGCCACGCTTGCAGTGCTATTATCAGGTGATTTTTTAAGCAGTATCCCCGCTTATACTGATGTGTTTATGGGCGCATTGAGTGGGTTCTTACTCAAATTCTTCCCGATATTCTTATTGGGAGCGCTATTTGGGCGCTTGATGGCTGATTCAGGAGCAGCAACTGCTATTGCTGATACGGTAGTGCGAAAACTAGGCGCAAGCAAAGCTATCCTTGCGGTCATCTTAGTCTGCGCTATTTTGACTTACGGTGGCGTCTCCCTTTTTGTAGTGGCCTTTGCCATCTATCCCATTGCCAAAGACTTATTTAAAGCCGCCGACATTCCAAAGCGTTTGATTCCAGCAGCGATTGCGTTAGGCTCATTTACCTTTACTATGACGGCATTGCCAGGTACTCCGGCGATTCAAAATGCTATCCCCATTCCTTATTACAATACCAACGTTTTTGCCGCTCCTATCTTAGGTATCATCGGTGGGACGATCATGTTTATGCTAGGCTGGTGGTGGTTACAATCACGTGCCAAAAAAGCTAGTTTAGCGGGCGAAGGTTACGGTCAGCATGATGATGAAGACGTAGGCGTTGGCGGTATTGATGCTAAGAAGACGGTAGCTCGCGATGAACTGACGGATGATGCGCAGAGAAATATCGCGCAAAGTAACTTGGCTAGTAGCACTGAAGCACGTAACACGCATCAAACCTCATTCACGGTAGCGATGATACCGTTAGTGCTAGTCATTGGACTGAACGCTTTACTTACCTATGCGATATTCCCTTCAATGAATTTTGCGGCGATACAAACTCAGTTTCCTGATCTCAACGTGGCAGGTTCGCTAGGGCTTTGGTCGATTATTATCTCGTTGGTAGTAGCTTGTCTAGTATTAATATTGCTGCGCTTGGGTCACTGGACTAACCTACAAAAAACCATCAACCGCGGTACTTATGATTCGATGTTACCTATTTTTAATACCGCCTCAGAAGTAGGTTATGGCGCGGTCATTGCTTCACTAGCGGGTTTCCTTATCATTCGCGATAGCATCCTAAACTTAAGCCCTAACAATCCGCTCATATCAGAGGCCGTTGCGATGACGACTTTGGCTGGTATTACCGGCTCTTCTTCGGGGGGTTTGAGTATTGCGCTATCGACTTTGGGAGAGGATTATTTGCGGATGGCGGTGGCTGCTGGTATTGATCCAGAATTGATGCACCGAGTCGCAGTAATGGCGGCTGGTGGTCTTGATACGCTACCGCATAGTGGCGCGGTCATTACCTTACTAGCGATTTGTGGTTTGACTCATAAACAGTCCTATCTCAATATCGCTATGGTCACTATGATAATTCCATTAACCGCAGTAGTTTCTATCATTATCCTAGGAACGCTGTTTGGCTCGTTCTAACCCTTATTAAGATTTAGGATTAGGGCTTAAGATTAGAGCTTGAGAAAAGTGAATTATAATTAAAAACCCATTTAGTGAAATACTAAGTGGGTTTTTGCTTTTTAAAAACAATACATTAGTAATCATTGTTTAGTTAATTACTAAGCGCTATCACATAAATCATCGATTTACGGTATCATAGACAAAAAATTTTAGCTTAAAAGTATCTCGTGATAATATTGTTTGATTTACGAGAGCTAAGACTACAGGGTCTGTTGAACATTCGACCTTGACACTGACAGAGACTATTTTTTAGTCGATTTTAGATTAAAAATATCTAGTTTAGTCATTCTAAGCGGATCT
>CBETCF010000065.1:0-10770 GCA_965534785.1 uncultured Psychrobacter sp. | reverse complement strand
TCAGTGAAGTAAGGGTCGGTATATCCTAAGCTATAAGAATCACGCGTCTCTGAACGTGCAAGCGCCGCTTTTACTCGATTACCAGTGCCCATAAAGTTGTTTTGGGTTAGATCTAATTGGAAAGTCACACCACCACTTTGCGAGTAACCGGCAGCAATGGTTGAGCTACCAGAAGGCTGCTCTTCAACGGTATAGTTGACATCGACTTGATCTGGCTGATTAGGTACTGGTTTGACATCGACATTGACCGCTTTAAAGAACCCGGTGCGTAGCAAACGCGTACGTGATAGCTGAATTTTTTCGTTAGAGGCTAAAGAGCCTTCTAGTTGACGCATCTCACGGCGCAATACTTCATCTTGGGTTTTGATGTTGCCGTTAAAGTTGATACGACGCACATAAATAGGTCTTACCGGATCGATATAATAATCAACGGCAACGATTCTAGTTTCATCATCAATACGAGGTACTGGGCGAATTTGGGCTAAATAATAGCCTTCGTTACCATAACGACTCTTTAGCGCAGCAGTGGTAGCATCGAGCTCAGCTTGTGAATACTGCTGATTAGGGCTAAAAGTGACCAGCTCATTAAGCTCATTGGTATCGAACTTAGGTTCGCCCAAAAAGCTGATATCACCAAACTTATACTGCTCACCTTCGGTTAGGCTAACTTCAATAAAAATACTTTTTTTATCTTCGCTGATATTAAGTACCGCATTATCGACGCTGAAGCGCACATAGCCATCGTTTTGATATAAAGCTTTGAGATTCTCTAAACTAGCGGCTAGTTTTTCTTTGGCATAACGATCAGATTTAGAGATTAAGTTCGTCCAAGAAGTTTGTTTTACCGCAAAGACATCTCTGATCTCTTTATCACTAAAGTGCTTATTACCAATAATATTGATATCGACGACTTTAGCCGCTTTACCTTCGATAAAACGCACATCAAGCTTGACGCGATTGCCATCGAGTAGCGTTTGGTCTACTTCGATACTACTATTGTAATAACCTTGAGAGATATATTGCTGCTGTAGCTCATTGGCTACGCCTTGCAATGTCGCTTGCTTAAGGACATCACCTACTGATAAGCCCGCATTGTCTAAGCCTTGCTCAAGCCCTTCTTTTGGAATGAGCTGATTGCCCTCAAAATTGACTTCCGCAATAATAGGACGCTCAACAACATCGAAGCTAAGCTGACTACCTTCGACGCGGCTTTGAATATTCGCAAAGTTGTCGGTAGCATATAAGGCTTTGATACTAGCCGCTAGACTGGAATCCGTAACCGTATCGCCGACAGTAATAGGTAATACCGGATAAAGGCTATCAGCCGTTAAACGTTGTAATCCATTGAATTCAATGTCAGTTGCTACAAAGTCTGCCGCTTGTGCTGACACAGTCATCATTGCTACCACTAACGGCAACCCAGCCGCGCTCATAAGTAAAGGCGTACGCATAAATACTATCCGTCAATAAAAAACTTGCATAAGTTAAGTTAAAAAGCGTGTTTTGTCCAGCTCAATTAGGGCGCTATCTGCGACTGATTAAGATAGAGTTAGAACACTTTATATAAAACGCATCATAAAATAAACTAAAAATTACCTTTAGTAAATTGTAATGGCTATCGGGCTTGCTCTTTAATAGCTATAAAATATCAGCTACAACCTTGCGCAGGCGTTAGTGTAGCGCATCTAGCTCAATAAGTCGCGTAAGCATGACCTAAAAAAGTCGGCTGATATCATTACCAATCGCTAACACCATGAAACCTACTAGCAAGAGTAGACCTATATTTAAGCCAATAATTTGTACACCCTCTGGTAGAGGTTTGCCTCGTACTAGCTCAATGACATAATAGACAATATGACCACCATCCAATATTGGAATCGGTAATAAATTCAATACCGCTAAGCTGAGACTAATTAACGCAGCAGTAGATAGTACCATCTCCCAGCTAATATCGAAGCTTTGCTTAGCAACCTTAGCGATGGTAATTGGACCTGATAAGTTCTCAAGCCCTATCATGCCGGAAAGCATTTTTCCCATTGAGCTGACAGTCATCACTGCTAACTGTTCCGTCTTCTCAAATGACTTAATTAAAGACTCGCCTGGGCCATAAACGACTGTGTTTTTATAAGCGTCAGGAATAACAATATCAGTCTCAGCGACCATAGCACCAATTTGACCAAACTTATTACCTAGATTGTCTTTTTTACCTTGTGGCATGATCTGTAGCTGCAGCGGATTGCCATCACGAAGCACGGTAAAATTGAGTAATACCTCTGGACTATCCCGTATGATACGGGTGGCACTAATCCAATCATCAATAGCAGTATCGTCAATCGCGGTAATCTGATCGCCTACTTGTAACCCTTGTAAACTAGCCGAGCCATCAGCTGACAAACCGCCAATAACTGGCGCAATTGACGGCTGCCAAGGAAGCATACCGAAACTGCTCAGCGCATCTTTGCCTTGCGCAGTGCCTTGCATAAAATCGGTCACTGGCGCTTGATAGGTAGTGCGCTCACTCTCACTTGACTCTGCTGCTAGCGATTGTAAAGTGATACTGACATTAGCGGTCTCACCCATGCGCCCTGCTAGTCGGTAGTTGATGCCTTCCCAAGTCTGCACCTCATGACCATCAATGGCGACAACTTTATCACCAGTAGGTAGCTTTGCCATTGCTGCTGGAGTGTCAGGTAAGACTTGACCGATGTTAGTCGCTAGCTGCTCTGAGGGCGTCATAAATAACACCCAAAATAAAGCAATAGCGATGATAAAGTTCATAATAGGACCGGCAGCTACGACCGCTATTTTCTTCAACGGATGCTGTCGATTAAAAGCTAAATGCTGCTCGTGTTCAGCCACCTCGCCTTCACGCTCATCGAGCATTTTGACATAACCGCCAAGAGGTAAAGCGGATATTCGATAATCAATACCACTACGTTTGCTAGTCCAACCGGCAATTTTAGGGCCAAAGCCGATAGAATAGGTCAAGACTTTGACGCCGCATAGGCGCGCAACGATATAATGACCCCACTCATGCAAAGCAATAAGGGGCCCAAGGACGAATATAGCCGCAAGCAGTGTTAGAATAAAAGTCATGGACAAGTCTCAACTAGAGTATTGATTCAACATTAAATCAAGCCAGCTGAGCAACAATTGACTCAGCGTAACGACGGGCAGCCTGATCAATAGCTAAAATATCCTCAATGCTAGCATCAGCATCAATACTGGCTACTGCCACTTCGCTAAGGGTTTGCTCATTAATATCCGCTATATCTGTCAAGCGTATACGCTGCTGTAAAAATGCTGCGACTGCTATCTCATTAGCCGCATTTAATACATTAGTGGCTTGAGTTCCTGCTTGCATCGCTTGCCGTGCTAGACGTAAACAAGCAAACTTCTGCAGATCAGGAGCGATGAATTCAAGCGCACTTAAGGCAAATAGATCTAGCGGCTGTGAGCCACTGTCGATACGCTCTGGATAGCTGAGCGCATGAGCAATCGGCGTTTTCATATCAGGACTACCAAGCTGCGCTAAAAAGCTGCCATCACTATATTCTACCATTGAGTGAATGATACTTTGCGGATGAATGACAACATTTATCTTATCCTCTTTCAAATCAAATAAATGACAAGCTTCAATCAGCTCTAAGCCTTTATTCATCATCGTTGCCGAATCGACTGATATCTTCTGTCCCATTGACCAATTAGGATGTTTGACCGCTTCAGCTACTCCTGCTTGCTGCATATGCTCAAAAGTATGATGCAAAAATGGTCCGCCAGAAGCCGTTAGCCAAAGCTTACGTACTCCATGATAAGATTGATGAATTTGAGTATTATCTTGTTGAATAGTCGGCGGCAAACATTGAAAGATAGCATTATGCTCTGAATCGATCGGTAATAAGGTCGCGCCATGAGTCTTGACCAAGGAGATTAGCACTTGACCCGCCATCACTAGCGCTTCTTTATTAGCTAGTAAAATACGTTTACCAGCACGTGCTGCGGCTAGTGTTGAGGGCAATCCGGCGGCACCAACAATAGCCGCTACCACCGTATCTACTGCGTCGTCCGAGGCAATATCATCAAGTCCTGCTATGCCACCTATTACTTCAGTGGCTAATCCTGCCTGCGCAAGCTTAGCAGCGAACTCATCTACTTTATCTAAAGGCACACAAACACGGCTAGGCTGAAATTTTTGACAAAGCTGTAATAACTTATCTAAGCGCTGATACCCTGATAACGCATAAACTTCAAAATTATCAGGATGCGCCGCTAAAATGGCTAAAGTACTATCGCCAATAGAGCCGGTCGCGCCAAGTACGGCAATGCGTTGTCTCTTAGTCATAACTTACAATGCCTATAATAATGTCAATATAAAAACAGACTATTAAACTACCAATAAACCTAATTGCTGTAAGCCTACAAACCCTAACGCAAATATGGGCGTAGCAGACAGCAAGGAGTCAATACGATCTAATATGCCACCATGGCCTGGTAAGATAGTACCAGAGTCTTTAACTTTGGCACGGCGCTTAAGCATAGATTCAAACAGGTCACCTAATACCGATATTAGGATAGTTACTACCGATAATGCAACAAAGGCAATCAGCGCTATACCCGTCAACTTGAGCATAAAGACGCTAATGCCGATAACGACCACTAAACCCGTGACCACACCGCCTGCAAGTCCTTCCATACTTTTATTTGGAGAAACATTGGGTGCCATCTTAACTCGGCCCAGTTTACGTCCAACAAAATAAGCGCCACTGTCCGCGCACCAGACTAATAAGAAAACATACATCAGCCACCAAGGCGACTGTTGCCATAGATAGAACATCGCCGTGATCGCAGCAATCAGTATCACCACGCCCATTAGCGCCAACTTGCGACCATACCAGCTAGTATGAGTTGGAAACTTAGTCACCCAAGACATTGCCATCAACCATATAATTAATGACGCGACCCACCACATTACCCAAGTTATCTCAAACCATAACGACACTAAAGTTAGCGCCAGCACCATCAATACAAAAACCACAGGCTGACGCCACTTAGGCATAAGTTTGGTCCACTCATGCGCAGCAATCGTGACGCCAATAGCTAATAAAGGCGCAAAGAATATAGGCGTTTGGCTTGCAAATAAAGCAATCCCTACAATGATGATTAAGACGACCGCTGTTCTTATCCGTTGCCACATATCAATCAAGCCTTATTCTAATAATTAACTGAACTTCAGGGAGTATAGGTTATCCGAGAGTCGACAGACACTTATAACGTACTAATTAACTGTTTTGCTAGTCATTAATTAGTAGCTTTCATAGCGACCTGCTCGCTAGTCTTACCAAAACGGCGTTGACGCTGTGCAAATTCTTGGATCATCGATGCCAGCTCTTCTGCGCTAAAATTCGGCCATAAAGTTTGAGTGAAAAATAACTCTGCATAGGCGGACTGCCATAATAAAAAGTTCGATAATCGATACTCGCCGCCCGTACGAATAAGCATATCAACAGCAGGCTCATCTGCTAGCTGTACATACTCACTCAATTTTTCTTTGGTGATGTCTTCAACAGTTAATTGTCCTGTTTGTACTTGCTCGGCCAGCTGTTTGGCGGCATGCGCAATGTCCCACTGACCGCCATAACTAATAGCGATGACTAAGCTCATGGCCTCATAGTGGGCAGTCTGGGCCTCTGCATCGGCCATTTGCGTTTGTAGCTCCTCAGACAACTGACTACGATCGCCGATAAAGCGCAGCTGAATCTGATACTTCTGCATACGTGGCAGTTGCTCACTGATAGTCACAGATAATAAATGCATCAATAAAGCCACCTCGCTTGGTGGTCGCTGCCAATTTTCACTAGAAAAAGCAAATACGGTTAATACCTTAATACCTACTTCGCGGCAGTACTCGACCACAGGATCTAGCGCATCTTTGCCTTTTATATGGCCTTCGCCTTTGCCTAATGCATTTTGCTTTCCAAAACGATTATTACCATCCATAATAATAGCGATGTGTTCAGGCTTGAGGTCTATGTCAGTTTCTGTAAGCATTTTTTAGCCGTCTTAATATTAATAAATTCTTAGCAATAAAAGCTAACTATTAAAAAACTGGCGTCTCGACAATACCACTTGCAAGAGGCCAGTTCTTAATTGATATTTAGTTTTTGACTTTGCGTTGAATCAAGCAAGTCATTTACACTTCCATTAAGTCGCTTTCTTTTCTGCTCAAACGACTATCGATAGTTTCGATGTATTTGTCAGTTATTTTTTGAATATCATCACTAGCACGGCGCTCATCATCTTCTGAGATCTCTTTTTCTTTGGCTAGATCTTTGATGTCATTCATCATATCACGGCGGATATTGCGGATAGAGACGCGGCTATTTTCAGCTTCACCGCGGGCTAGCTTTTGCATATCACGGCGAGTTTCTTCAGTCAAAGAAGGCATCGGGACGCGGATAACGTCAGCAGTCATCGGGTTCAACCCTAAGTCAGCCTCACGAATAGCCTTATCTACCGCTTGTACCATAGTACGATCGAAAGGCTGCACTAATAAGGTACGTGAATCTTCAACGTTAACACTAGCGACTTGGTTCAATGGTGTATCAGAGCCATAATAGCTGACCATAATTCCTGATAACATACCCGGATGCGCGCGGCCTGTGCGAACTTTACTAAAGGTGCTCTCTAGGGCTTCTAGCGTTTTTTTCATACGCTCTTCGCCGTCTTGCTTAATCTCTTTAATCATCATATTTCCTTAATTTATCTATATGATCATGCTTATGGTTGGTCGTTTCTATAAGTTATTTATAACTCGTTACTGCAGCTAGACTAATGATAAACACGGGTACCTTCGTTTTCGCCCATGACTACATTTAATAAGGCATTGGGCTTAGTCATATCGAACACTTGTAGCGGCACATTATGCTCACGGCATAAGGCAATCGCGGTCAAATCCATAACGCCAAGTTTTTGCTCTAATACTTCATCAAAGGTTAGCCCATCGTATTTGGTAGCATCAGCATGTAAGCTTGGATCTTTATTATAAACGCCATCAACCTTAGTCGCCTTCAAAATCAAACCCGCTTCAATCTCAATGCCGCGCAAACAAGCAGCGGTATCAGTGGTAAAGAAAGGGTTACCAGTACCAGCTACAAAGATGCAAACCTCACCATTTTTCAGATAGCGAATAGCATTACGACTACTGTAGCTCTCAGTGACTTCGCCGATTGGTAGTGCTGACATCAAGCGAGTTTTGATATTGCGGCGCTCAAGAGCATCACGCATTGCCAACCCGTTCATAACGGTCGCTAACATACCCATCTGATCGCCAGTGACTCGACCAACTAAACCTTCTTTTTGCAATTGCGCGCCGCGATATAAGTTACCACCACCGACAACGATACCCACTTGCACGCCTAAGCCGCGCAGGTGCGCAATGGACAAACTCATCTTGTCCAATACTTCGGTATCGATACCCATGTCTTTGCCGCCCGCTAAGGCCTCGCCTGATAATTTGAGCAAGATACGCGAATAACGGGGGTTTTTATCAGACATGAGAACACCTTTTTATCATTAGTTAATCATTAATTAGATAGTATTATTAAATTATATTCGAACTAGGTCAAATTGCGCTAATTGTAGCAAAAACTACTCACTATTGGGCAATTTTCATTACCCGCGTTTGTCATTATCCACAATAAAGTCACAACTCGTTCACTGTTTAAGCTTGATAGCTGGCAAATAAATCATACTCGCTAGCATCATCAATAGTCACAGTTATAAACTGCCCGACTTGCACCGCAGCATTAATCTCATCGACATAGACATGACCATCAATCTCAGGGGCATCAGCGTAGCTGCGGCAGATAGCGATGTTTTCCTCGTAATCAATTTCATCAACTAATACTTGCAGCGTTTTACCGACTTTCTCTTGCAACTTTTGCGCTGAGATTTCTTGTTGTAGCGCCATAAAGCGCTCGTAGCGTTCCTGCTTAACGGCTTCAGGAACTGGATTAGGCAGATCATTAGCGACCGCGCCTTCCACTTCTGAATAAGTAAAAGCACCGACTCGATCAAGGCGAGCCTCAACTAGCCAGTCAAGCAGACATTGAAAATCTTCTTCAGTTTCGCCTGGGAAACCAACCACGAAGGTTGAGCGGATAACAATATCAGGGCAAATCTCACGCCATGCTTTGATACGCGCTAAAGTGTTTTCGCTATGAGCAGGGCGTTTCATCGCCTTGAGAATACTATGGCTAGCATGTTGGAATGGAATATCAAGATAAGGCAGCAGCTTACCTTCGCTCATCAACTCAACGACTTTATCAACGTGCGGATAAGGATAAACGTAATGCAAGCGCACCCAAATACCCAACTGATTCAGCGCTTGGCACATATCATAGAATTTTGACTTCAGCGGCATGCCATTCCAAAAGCTAGTTTTATACTTTAGATCCAAGCCATAAGCGGAGGTGTCTTGCGAGATAATTAACAACTCTTTCACGCCAGCATTTTTCAATGCCATAGCCTCGTTCATCACACTATCAATCGGGCGTGAGACTAAATCACCACGCAAGCTTGGAATAATACAAAAGGTACAACGGTGGTTGCAACCCTCTGAAATCTTCAGATAAGCGTAATGGCTAGGCGTTAATTTAATACCTGCTTCATTGATTAGATCAATTTTTGGATTGTAATCTTTATCTAACTCTCTAGCAGGACGCGGCACATGCTGAGCGACAGCAGTGATCACCTCATCATAAGCGTGCGCACCGGTCACTGCCAAAACAGCTGGATGCATAGCTCTAATCTTGTCCGCTTCTTTACCTAAACAGCCGGTAACAATCACTTTACCGTTTTTGCTAATAGCCTCGCCAATAGCGTCCAGTGATTCTTGTACTGCTGACTCGATAAAGCCGCAGGTATTAACCACTACTAAATCCGCGCCCGCATAATCGCTCGCCACTTGATAACCATCACGGCTAAGCTCAGTGATAATACGTTCGCTATCGACCAATGCTTTTGGGCAACCTAAAGACACAAAACCTATCTTTGGCGCAGTCGTTGGAGCATTAGCGCTAGCGGCATTAGTAACATTACGACTACCCTCACCGCTTTGTTCGATGCTACGGTTTTGATTATGGTTGGCCTTATGATGATAAGGCTCAGTATGCTCTGTCGTTGACGCAGGGTTAAAAACGCTAGCGGTATTTTTCAATATCGGAGCGGCTGATAGAGTGCTTGCTGAATTAGCAGAAATAGTATCGTCTGCTGGCGTAGAAGTTTTGGACATAGCTAACCTTGCTTGAGATAAAATGGCTGAGCGCATTGTACGTTTTTTTTATGATAACCGCTAGTTTTGCCGCGCTATCCTGTTGATTTGTGGTTAAATGTTGGTTATTAAAGCACAGCAGCGCAAAACTATTGCTATTTTCAAAATTTAGGCTTTTTTATGACTAATAATTCTCTAGTCTCAGCGACCGTGCCAGACTTAGCCTTTATCTCGCAGCAGTTATTTACCGCGATTTTATGGGTTGATGAGTCACTGCATATTAAGTGGGTCAACGCTCAGGTGGAGCAACTATTAGCCATCAGTCACGGTAGATTATTAGGTCAATCCATATTAGCTCTGCTAGCGCCAGAGGAGTTAATTCATCACTGCACAGAGCAGCCTAAAAAAGCCAATAAACTATCAGACGCTCCACTGACTGAGCGCTTTATTCAGGCACAGCAGTATCAGCAGCCTTTCATCACTCACGATCATATTATAAAGCTCGCATTAAATCCTAACGCGCCGCTATTAATAGACTATAGCGTCACGCCAGTTATTTATGATAATAAAAATCACTTTATCGTTGAGATGTGGGGCAAAGACCGTCAAAGTCGTATCACGGATGAGCAGCGTCAGCAGCAGCAATACAATGTGGCGAGGCAAATGCTGCGCTCAGTCGCTCACGAAGTCAAAAACCCGCTGGCCGGCATTCGCGGCGCGGCGCAATTATTAGAGCGCCAATTTAATAAGTTTAATGAGCAGACACTGACCCAAAAGCTGCACACCTATACCGCTATTATTATCTCAGAAACTGACCGCCTGACCCATTTAATTGGACAACTGCTAGGCTCCAATCAGCTCGCTAACTGGCAAACGCTAAATACTCATCAACCACTAGAACACGTTTTGACTTTGATGAGCAGCCAATATCCTAATATCACCTTAAAGCGTGACTACGACTTATCATTACCAGAGCTAGAGGCAGATAGAGACCAGTTAATTCAGGTGTTTCTAAATCTAATTAATAATGCTTGCGAGTCTATGATTGAATACGCTCAGCAGCGAGCAAATAACAGTTATCAGCCAAAGCTGTGCATTAAGACCCGTGTCGCCTTTCAACACACTATTGGTCATCAACAGCACAAACAAGTGCTACAAATTACCATTACGGATAATGGTAGCGGTATTGATCCGGCGTTTATCGGGCAAATATTTTTCCCGATGGTGACTAGTCGCGCCGCAGGAACAGGTTTAGGCCTATCGATTGTACAAGATATAGTCAGTCGCCATCATGGTATGATTGAGGTCAGCTCAGCGGTCAAAAACAATGATAACCAAACTTGCTTTACGCTCTATCTACCCTTTTCGCAGCCCGTAGAGAATGAGTAAATTGCTAATATAGTCGATACACTTTAGAAAGAATATAGGGCTACTGGTATGACTTTTACGCAGCCTCTGGGAACGCAGCACGCCAGTAAAATTCATACCAGTAGCGCATT